>JAPPKV010000014.1 GCA_028819775.1 Gammaproteobacteria bacterium
CCGAGACCGAACTCGTCGACCGGCATCTGGGCAGGATCCTGCAGAAGATCGACGATCTGGCGCTGTGGGACGACAGCATCGTCGTCGTCACCAGCGACCACGGCACCAGCCTCGGCGAACACAACCGCACCGGAAAGAGCAACATCTGCGACCACGACGAGCGTTACTGGCCGATCTACCCCGAAGTCGGCCATGTGCCGTTCCTGATCGCCGGCGGCGACATTCCGCGCGGCATAAGCCTCGACATGCTGGCGCAACCCGTGGACATTCAACCGACGTTGAGCGACTTGGCGGATATCGAGCTGGACCCGCCGGAAGCCTTCGACGGTCGTAGTTTCGCGACGGCGTTGCTCGAGAGCCGACCGGATCATCGCGACCTTGCCGTTACCGGCACCTTTGTGCGCCCCGGGGACGAGGGCCGTCTACCGGCCAAGTGCGTCACGCCGTGGGTGACCGATGGACGCTGGGGCCTTGCCCCGGTGGGCGCCGCAGGGACGCCCGAGCTGTACGACATCGTGGCTGATCCCTTCGCCGAGGACGATGTCGCGGCAGCCAACGCGGATGTGGTTCGGGGCCTGTGCGAGGGTCTCGCGGCGCATCTGGGCGAACACAACGCGCCCGATGAATTGATCGACAGCCTGAACGGGGAACCGTAGGAGGCGAGCTGGCACCAAGATTCCACCGACCCGGAGGCTGACAGATCATGGTCGGACTGATCTTCCAAGGAGAGATCGCTCTCTTCGCGCTCCTGATAGCCGCGCTGGTGCTGTCGCTGTCCTGCCACGAGTTCGGCCACGCCTACGTGGCGAAGCTGTCCGGCGACGACACCGCGGAGCGGGCCGGGCGGCTCACCCTCAACCCGGTTGCCCACATCGACCCGATGGGGCTCCTGATGGTCGTCTTGGTGGGGTTCGGCTACGCCAAGCCGGTGCCCACGGATCCACGGAACTTCCGCTCAAGGAGCGCAGACCTCTGGGTCGCGGCGGCTGGACCGGCGATGAACCTGATCCTTGCAGCCGTTGCCTGGAATTTCTTCCTGTCGATGCGGATGACGGGCGTGGAGTTCTTCTACGGCGCGAACGTCGTGACGTTCTTCAGCCTGCTCGTCCAAGTAAACCTACTGTTGATGATCTTCAATATGATCCCGCTGGGACCCTTGGACGGCCACTACATTCTCCCGTACTTCCTCCCCGAGCGGCTCAGGCGTCTCTATATCGACTACAACGCCCGCTACGGCGTCTTCGCGCTGCTCGCCCTGATCGTCGCGGGGCTCCTCGGCGTGCCGGTGTTTAGCGCGTTGATGACCTTCGCCCAGTCGCTGCTGCCGTATATCACCTTCGTCGCGTAGGCCCGTCCAGCGATGGCTCAACCGTCGCCGTGGTCGCCGCTGTCGTCGTGGCCCTCCCCGGCGGCGACCTCGTCCTCGAGAATCGCCAGGAACCGTTCCATATTGCCGAAGTCCTCGGAATCGGTTGGCACCTGCTCGCCGCCACCGTGCGCCGGGTTGCCCAGGCCTTGGATCTTGTTGAGGATCACCTCGGCGGGACGTTCGTCTTCGTGGTCGTGGTCGCCATGGTCGGCGTCGGCCAGGTAGTCCTTGAATTGCCCGAAGTTGTGCTCCTCGTGGTGGTCGGTATCCGAGTTCACGAACACCAATGGCGTGTGGTCCGACTGTCCGCCTTCAACGTGGCAGTTGATGCATTTCGATTGGACGACGGGAGCGGAGATGTCGGCGTCGAAGACCTCGCGGGCAGTTTCGAACTCGGTCATCGGCGCGGTCGATAGGTTGGTCAGTTGATTGGTCTGGGTACTCTCCATGAGGCTCATGACCATGATCGGCTCGGAAGACGTGATGTCGAGTTGCCATTTGCCCCTGCCGTCGCCAAGGGCGCCGTCGAAATTGCTGCCGCCGTCTTCGAGATCTGCCGCCGACAGCGTCACCGCCAGACCCTCGCCGATAGTCACCACCACCGTGCTACCCGGCGACGTCCCGTCGTCGTCGACGCCGACGATCTCGACCTCAGCTTCTTCATGGCCAGGATTGATCAAGCGGAGTCGGCTCGCCTGGTTGGCGTTGCTGCCGGGATTGAACACGGCCACCCGGTAGCGGCGCCCAGAGCCGGCCGGCGCGACGTCGGTCATCGAGGTCAGGAAGCCGTCCGTGTGCCGGATGTAGGCCAGCACCTCGATGTCGAGGCTGCTGGTCAATTCGAGCCGCCAGTCGCCCCCCATGGGCGGCCCGGTGCGGCCGGCGAGTCCCTTCTCCTCGGCATCCGTGCCGCCGTCTTCGAGGTCGTTCGAGTTGAAGTGCACGGTGGCGTTTTCTTCGATCGTCAACGTGACCTCGTCGGCCTCGTGGCCCGTGTCGTCGACAGCTTGGATATGTACCTCGCCGTGATGGTCATCGTGGTTGATGATGCGCACGAAGCCTTGCCGGTATTGGTCTGAAGCGGTTGGGAACAGGGGTACGACGTGGGATTCACCATCGTCGGCGTGGTCGTCGTCGTGGTCGTCCTGCGCCCATCCGAACGTGGCGAACCCGGCCAGCAATCCGATCCAGGCGGTGCTCCAGGCGAAACGGCGGCGGCTGTTTGCGGTGTGCACGGGCATGTTCCCTCCTATTTTGCGTGAGTATCGCTTCTACCTCGCGATGCTTAGACAATCGACGCAGTAACAACGGGTGCGCGGGTTAGCTTTCCGAGTGTGGCACAGCGCCCCGGTGTGCGCGACAATCCGCCATCTCTCCCGCAACTCCCTGGGCCATGTTCGAGAGCTTGAGCGAACGCTTGACGAAGACCCTGCGTGCGGTTGCCGGGCGCGGGCGTCTGACCGAGGACAACGTCCGCGACTCCCTACGCCAGGTGCGTCTCGCCCTGCTCGAGGCCGACGTCGCGCTCTCGGTGGTGCGATCGTTCACCGCGGATGTTCAACAGCGGGCGATCGGCAGCGAGGTGTCGGCATCGCTGGATGCCGGCCAGGCGTTCATCAAGATCGTCCAAGAGGAGTTGGTCCGGTTGATGGGCGAGGCCAACGACGCCCTCGACCTCTCAACGACACCCCCCGCCGTAGTCCTGGTAGCCGGCCTGCAGGGCGCGGGCAAGACCGCCACGGTAGCCAAGCTCGCACGCTACCTGAAGGAGCGGGAGCGGAAACGTGTGGCGGTGGTGAGCACCGATGTCTACCGTCCCGCCGCCATCGAGCAACTCGGGACATTGGCTGCGGAAGCCGGTGCTCGGTTCATCCCGAGCAGGGCAGACCAGAAACCCGTCGCGATTTCGAAACTTGCGCTTGCCGACGCCAAGAAGGGACTCGACGATGTGCTGATCGTCGACACGGCTGGTCGGCTCGCCATCGACGCGGAAATGATGGCGGAAGTGGCGGCGATTCATCGGGCGCTCGATCCGGTGGAGACACTCTTCGTGGTCGATGCGATGACCGGCCAAGACGCCGCGGCGACGGCCAAGGCGTTCCACGAAACGCTGCCGCTGACCGGGGTGGTGCTCGCCAAGGCAGATGGCGATGCCCGGGGGGGCGCTGCGCTGTCGGTACGGGCGGTGACCGGCAAGCCGATCAAGTTCCTGGCCGTCGGTGAGAACACCGACGCGTTGGAGGCGTTTCACCCGGACCGGATCGCATCGCGCATTCTCGGCATGGGCGATATCGTCGGCCTGATCGAGGAGGCGGAACGCAGGGTCGACAAGAAGAAGGCGACCCGGCTCGCGCGCAAGATCCAGAAGGGCAGGAAGTTCGACCTCATGGACTTCCGGGACCAGCTCAAGCAGATGGGCAGCATGGGCGGCATGGAGGGACTCATGGACCGCCTGCCCGGCATGGGTCAGCTACCGCCGCGTGCCCAGGCGCAATTGGACGGCGCCCTGTACCGGCGAATGGAAGTCATCATCGACTCCATGACGCCCCAGGAACGCTACTTTCCCGACATCATCAACGGTTCGCGCAAGCGCCGCATCGCCAACGGCAGCGGCACCCGCATCCAGGACGTGAACCAGCTTTTGAAACAGCACAAGCAGATGCAGAAGATGATGCGCAAGGTGACCCGCAAGGGGGGCATGGACCGAATGATGCGGGGTTTGGCCGCCGCGGAGAACGCGTCCCGGGGCGCAGCCCGCCGGAGGCAGATGCCGCCACGCCACCACCGCTAATCTGGGCTTCCTGGACGACCGAATGTTGCCCACCCCGACCGGTGCGTTGGACATCGCCGAGGATTTGAGGCCCGCGGAGGATGCTCTCCTTGGGGACGATTGGAGCGCGGGCTTGGGACCGAAGACGTAGCGAGTGGCTTGAAAACGCTTTAGAACGCTTCGCGCTCCGGCGGATCCCAGGTCGGCGCGAACTCGAAGGGCGGCGGTGGCGAAGCCGACG
>JAPPKV010000441.1 GCA_028819775.1 Gammaproteobacteria bacterium
CCACCTGGTCGTCAACGACCGGGAACTCGATCTCGACGACGGGGTCGGCACGTTTGCGGTCGAAGCTCCCGGGACTTGGCACGTCGCCGTCCGGCATCGTGGCGAAGTGGTGCGGATCAGCGACGAATACCTGATCGACTTGCTCCATGATCGGCCGCCGGAGGTCGAATTCGCCTTTCCCGGTCGGGATCGGTCGGCCACGGCGATCGAGGAAGTCGCGCTTCGGTTCAGCGCAAAGGACGACTTCGGCGTCGAGGCCCTGACCGTCCGCTACGCCGTCAACGGCAGCGATTGGACCAGTGTCGAGGGCGATGCGACAACCGTTGATCGAGAAGCCGACGCGAGCCACACGATCTTCCTCGAGGATGTCGCGGTCGGCGAGGAGCAACGCCCCATCCGTCCAGGCGATGTCGTGGCCGTCCACGCGGTTGCCCGAGACCATCGGCAATCGACCAAGACCGCCCTCTACTTCGTGGACGTCCGCGCGTTCGACAAGCGCTACCGGGACATGGGCACCAACAGTGCCGGCAATGGCGGCGACGGCGGCGGGGGTCGCGAGCAGGAACTGTCCAACCGTCAGCGCGAGATCGTGAACGCGACCTGGAACCTGATCCAGGAGCGCGACACGGGCGCCCGTGCCGGCAGCGATCTCAAGGACCAGGTGGACCTCGTCGGTGTTCTTCAAAGGACGCTCATGGAACAGGTCGAGACCTTGGTTGCCCGCGCCCAAGGTCGGCGACTCTCTGTGAACGACGAGGTGGAACCCTACGTGGCCGAACTTGGCCTGGCCGCCGCGCAGATGGAAATCGCCGCCGATACCCTCGCGAGCCACCTCCTCGACGATGCCGTTCAGCCGGAGCAACGAGCCTTGCAGCACTTGCTGACCGCGGAAGCGGGCCTGCGCGACGTCAACGTGACACTCTCGAGCAGCAACAGCGCCGGCGACACGGTGAGCCGGTCGCTGTCCGAGCTGTTCGACTTGGAGACCGACCCGGAACAGAATCGCTACGAGTCTCCCCAGACGCCCGGGGGGAGTGCCCGCGCATCCCAGGAGGTCGAGTCCGAGTGGCGTCGCCTGACGGAGCTTGCGAGGCGGAGCGAGGAACTCGCGCGTGCCCAGGAGCAACCCAACCGGCCCGAGGCGCCGTTGTCACGCTGGCAATTGGAGCGTCTGAAACGCGAACTCGAGGAACTGCGCGACCAACTCGCCAACGACTCGAACCCGTCGGCGCAACAGGCCAACCGCCAGCCAAGCGGGGGGCAACCGGCGACGCGCGCGTCCGGAAGGCCCGCCGCTGGCGGTACGCCATCCGGCGCGAACCCACCCCCCGACATCCGCGGCACGCTCGCGGACCTCGAACGTGCCCGGCAAGCCATAGAGCGATCGCTTGGCGCCGAAAACGCCGAGCTGGCGTCCCGCGCCGCCGCCGAGGCGTTCCGGCAAGGAGCGGATGCCCTTCAGCGAGCGGCGGATCAGCTCCTGAAGGACCAGCGTGACTCACTCGGAGCGGGCCTACGCGATGTGCAGCGCCGGGCGGAAGCCCTGCTCGCGGAACAAGAGCGCATCCTCAAGCGCCTACAGGCATTGAGCGACGAGGTCGTGGAGGCGTATCGCCAAGGCAGGTCGTATACCTACCGCGGCTCCGACTTCGACGAGGAGGCCCAAACGAAGCGACGCATGAGGGAGGACGTGGAGCGCATCGCCGCCGACGTGTCGAACCTGCGGCAACAACTCGCCCAGTCGACGGACGAGGACGCCGAACTGACGCGGTTGCTCGACCGCGCCTTGGACGATCTCACCGACAGCCGGGTCGTCGACCAGCTGACGATGGCGGCCGACTACCTCGAGATGGGTCGGCCCCTGTTCATCGCCCGTCGCGAACGTCCCGTCCACGACGCTCTCAACCGACTAAGCAACCGTCTGGCCAACGCCGTGGAACGATTCGAGAGCGCAAATGCGGATTCGGCATCGCCCACCACGGTGGCCGACGTTCAGGCGCTGCGGCGCCGGTTGACCGCCGTCGGCCCGGGCGGCGACCCCCGAGCATTGCGCGAAGTCGCCGACGCCGCCTGGGACCTGGCGGCGGAAGTCATCGGCGCACAGGGCGTTCTCGACCTCGCCGAAACCCGGCAAACGTACCGCGGTCTAGGCGCCAGCGACGCCAATCGGGAACGCCTGTATCGGCTGACGCTCGCCGAACTGGACCAGATGGAAATCGCGTTGCGCAAGGTGGACGGCGCACCGGTCCGCGCCGAAGAACGCGACCAGGGCTACGACTCCGAAGCGGTGGCGGAGTACTTCCGCCAACTGAGCGCCGGCGGATAGATCATCGCCGTAGGGGACGGGCCAAGGAGTCTGCGCCGCAAAACGGCACGAAGTGCCGTTGCAAGGCGCGGAGTCCTTGGACGGTGGGGGCTGGGGCCAGATGGCGAGGAACGAGCCGTCTGGCGGCGTTGTCCCGTCCCGCGCAACAGCGAAACCCGTGGCCCCGATGCGGGCGACGGCGCGCCCTACCGGGCGCGATCGAGAATGCTGCCGCATTCTCGTGCTATCCGATCAAAGGCCATGCGGAGTCCCGACGGGCGACAGCGCGCCCTGACGGGCGCGTTAGGGTCGCCCCTACAGCCGCCCTACGTAGTCCAAGGTTTCCGAGAGCGCCTTCTCGAACTTCCCGAACAGTTCGTCGACCTGCTTGTCGTCGATGATGAGGGGAGGACAGAACGCCATCGCATCGCCTAGGTTGCGCAGGATGAGGCCGTGGTCCAGTGCGCGGTTCAGGCAGTACGCACCCACACCGGCATCGGCTGGGAACTGCGTCTTGGTCTTCTTGTCCGCCACCATCTCGATGGCACCGATCATGCCCGCGCCTCGCACGTTGCCCACCAGGGGATGGTCTGCGAACGAACGCAGGCGCGCCTGGAAGATCTCGCCTACGCATGCGGCGTGCCGGAAGATCTCGCGCTCCTCCATCAGTTCCAGGTTGCGCAACGCCACCGCCGCGCAGACCGGGTGCCCGGTGTAGGTAAAGCCGTGTCCGAAGACGCCCACTTCGCGGCTAGCCTCGATGAACGGCTCGTACATGAATTCCGGGACCAGCGTTGCACTGATCGGCAGGTAGGCCGACGAGAGCGCCTTGGCCACGCTCATCGTCGTCGGCTCGATGCCGAAGGTGTCGGCGCCGAACGGATTGCCCGTGCGTCCGAAACCACACACGACCTCGTCGTCGATGAAGAACACGCCATGACGCCGCAGAACTTCCTGGATCTTCGCGAAGTAGCCTGCCGGCGGGACCACCACGCCGCCAGCACCCATCACCGGTTCGGCGATGAACGCGGCAACGGTCTCCGGACCTTCGGATTCGATGAGATCGTCGAGGTTGTTGGCGAGCCTGGTCGAGAACTCCTCTTCGGTCTCGCCTTCCCGGGCCTCGCGGTAGTAGAACGGCGAGTCGGTGTGGAGAATGTTCGCGATCGGCAGATCGAAGTGCCGGTGGAACGGCGGCAGCCCAGTAAGACTCCCTGCCGCGACGGTGACGCCGTGGAAGCCGCCCCGACGCGAGATGATCTTCTTCCGCTCCGGGCGTCCGATCAGATTGTGGTAGTACCACATCAGCTTGACCTGGGTGTCGTTGGCATCGGAACCCGACAGGCCGAAATACACCCGCCCGGCATCGAACGGCACCATGTCCTTCAGTTTTTCGGCGAGCAGCACGCTCGGCTCGTGGGTCTTGGCGGCGAATAGCTGGGAATAGGACATCTTCCGAAGCTGCTCGGCCGCCGTCCGCGCCAGTTCCTCCTCGCCGTAACCGAGGGCCGTGCACCACAGCCCGGCCATGCCTTCGAGGTACTGCTTGCCGCGGTTGTCCCACAGGTAGACCCCCTTCGCCCGTTCGTGCACCACGGGACCAGCGCGGTGCAGGTCGGCAAGATTGGTCGTCGGGTGGAGCATGTGCGCGAGGTCGCGGGCTTCGATGGAGTCCGGTTCGAACACGTTGTGAAGTGAGTGGTTCATTCGGTCGCTCGACATCACTGCAATGCCACTTGGCCCACCGATCCGGCTTTGTTAGGAGCTTGTGGAGTCAACGACGCCATTACCCAAGAAAAAAGGGCGCACCGCCTAACCGGCACGCCCCCCAAAAGGAAAGCGGCGGCGGTAGCCGCCGCTTCCGAATTGGCCTTACCAGTACAACCAGCCGCGCAGCGCCACGCCGTGGTCCGGCTCGTCCGTCAGACCTTCGCGGCGGTCTACCTCGAAGCTCAAATTCATGGTCGAGTCCGAACGCAACCGCAGGCCAGCCCGGTAGTCGCGGGTGCCGTAGTCGGTGAAGCCGGCGCTGACGTAGGGAACCAGCACATTCCGACCGCCCGGCGCATTCAACC
>JAPPKV010000164.1 GCA_028819775.1 Gammaproteobacteria bacterium
GAGGCGGTTGACCATCGCCGCGAGCGACTCGTCGTCGACAACGCGTTCCCGGCGCTGGGACGAACGCAGGAAGTCGCTGCAGCGGTTCCGTGCCACCTGGTAGAGCCACGCGCGCACATTTCTAGACGACTGCGATGCGAGCCCCATCCATGCCTGCACAAACGTCTCCTGCAGCAGATCCTCAACCGCGTCCACTGTGCCCATTCGGCTGCGGATCAACGCGACAAGTGGCTGCTCGTAGCGGCGTATGAGAATCGTGAATGCCTCTTGACCGCCGCTACGGACCTGCGCAGCGAGGCATTCGTCGTCCAGGGTCTCCATCGGTTCGACCATTGCAATCGACAAGGCGGAATGGCGGGTAAAAAGGTTCGCTGACTCGTAGGCTGTTGCCGTCCCCCGTCCCCGTTCGCCTGTCATTGGGTCCGGCGAAGACTCGCCTGCAATCGCCGTTCGTCGTCGATGAGCGCGACCCTGTGCGGCCGGGCGTCGCCCCAACGCCACAACACCAAATTGGCATCCCCCACGCCGGCACCCTCGGCGTAGCTCCTCACACGCATGCCCGCGAAACCGGAGGAGACCAACCGGTCTGCGAGAGCATGCGATGCGGGCGTTCGCCCCGACAGCGCCTCAAGTCGCCACTCCGGGCAATCCAAGTCGGCGTCGACGATGCCAAGCGACTCCTTCTCGGCACCGTCCAAGGCGTCGAAGCCCGGCGCCACGTCGACTTCATAGGCACACAGAACCAAAGGCTGCATACGTCTTCCCATCGGGCTGACCTCCCGGACGGCACCCGATATGGAGAACGAGGTATACAGCGTCGGGATACCGGGCTTGTTGAACCTGCCGCCGTACCGGTGCGCCCCCTCGCCGGACAACGCCGACCATGCCCACCTCAGGTCATGTGCTCGGTACACGACTCCTTGGACGCGCATTATGGGACGCCGCAATCAAGCGTAGCCGCCGGCCAGGACATCGTCCAAGTAGGCATGGACCATATCGGCCTTCCCCTCTTTAACCAGCTGGCAGGGCCTCATGCCCCCGAACCCGGGCAGCGGCTCAGATCGAAACCATGCGTACGCGACCAAGTCCGATCCCACTTCGGCTTCGACGCGCCGCAAAATCTCCAGCATCTGCCTCAGTCGCGTCTGGGTCTTGGGCGCGTTGACACGGGAGGCACGGGACAAGGCGTCGTTCGCGAGTCCCAGCGTGCCTGCGATCTCCGCTTTGGTGGTTCTCAAGCCGGCCGCCACCCTTTCAGGGGAAAACCCCCCGCCTTCAAGAGCAAACTGACGAAGTTGCATCTATTCCCTATCAATTTCACGAGAATGGAGTGATCCTACGAGAATCCATGTGCGTGAACAACGTGGCCGCTACCGTCTTGGCGGCAACGGTCCGAACCAATTCGGCGTGCGAGCTCGCCCTGGCGGCCAATGGCGTCGCATCTTGGTGGCGGCTGTCCGTCCACGCAGTGTAGGGTTCTCGCCAGCCAAAACATCGGACCCGTCGACACCATGGCCGAGACAGACTCAAGCGCAGCAACCGCTCACCCCCTTGACCCGCCAACCGTCGTGGAGATCGAACGTGCCACCGGATTGATCAAGGAAGCGATGGGCGAAGCCTGGACCGAACGAGCCGGTTTCTGCTCCGTGGCCCTCGTCGAGCCCTGCAAGGCCGAACTCAGCGCATTCAGGCAAGGCGATCCGGTTTCCCGCAAACTGCGTTTCCTCGGCTACGACTATCCCGTCGAGCAACCGGACGGCGGATTCGACGCGACCGTCGATCTCAATACCAACGACGTGGCGGTGTCGCGCATCACGAAGGGACAGGCACCCATCGGCTTCGCCGATGTGGTCAACGCCGTCCGAATCGCCAAACAGGATCCCCACTGGCAGGCGGCCATGCGACGTCGCGGCATCGAGGACTTCGAGAACGTCCAGATCGATCCCTGGCCGGCCAGCGGCTACCCGCATCCGAGCATCCCGGACGGCCACCGAGCCCACCGCTGCATCAGCTTCGTACGCGAGGATAAGTCGGACAACGGTTATGCACGTCCGGTACAGGGCTTGATCGCGCACGTGGACCTGACCGCGGGCCGCGTCGCCCATCTCGAAGACCACGGCGATGTCCCGCTGCCGCCCGAATCCGGCCGATACGATGCGGCGAGCCAACCGAAGCTCCGCGACACACCGAAGCCGCTCTCGATCACCCAGCCCGATGGCGTGGGATTCGCAGTCGACGGCAACGCCGTCGCGTGGCAGAACTGGGGGTTCCGGGTCGCCATGCATCCGACGAACGGGTTGGTTCTTCACCAACTCGGCTACCGCGACGGCGACAGACTACGTCCGATACTCCACCGCGCGGCGTTGTCGGAGATGATCGTGCCCTACGGCGACACGGACCCGATGCATGTTTGGAAGCACGTGCTGGACGCCGGCGAAGCAAGCATCGGCAACTGCGCCAACTCCCTCATGCTCGGCTGCGACTGCCTAGGGGAGATCCGCTACCTCGACCACGTCGCGGTGAAGCCGGACGGCACGGCGCGACACGTTCCGAACGCCATCTGCCTCCACGAGGAAGACAACGGCATCCTCTGGAAGCACCACGATGGCCACTCCCAAACCACCGAGGTGCGGCGCTCGCGGCGGCTGGTGGTGAGCTCGTTCCACACCGTCGGCAACTACGAATACGGCTTCTACTGGTACCTCTATCTCGACGGCAGCATCGAGATGGAGATCAAGCTGACGGGCATCGTGGGCGTCTCGGCGGTGCTCGACGGAGAACAGCGGGACGAGTTCGCACCCTTGGTCGCGCCCAACCTCGCCTCGCCCGTGCATCAACACCTCTTCTGCTTCCGGCTCGACTTCGACTTGGACGGGCAATCCAATAGCGTCTACGAGTTGAATACCGAAACGGTCCCAACCGGCCCGGACAATCCCGATGGAACCGCGTTTCGAATCCGTTCCGACCTGCTCGCCAGCGAGTCGGCGGCACGGCGGTGCATTGACCCCGCACGATCGAGATCCTGGAGGGTGGTCAATCCGGCACGGCGGAACCGTCTCGGCGGTCCGGTCGGCTATCGCCTGCTTCCCGGCCCGACGCCGGCATTGCTGGCCGGCCCCGGATCCCGGGTCGCGGCTCGCGCCGGTTTCTCGCGCTACAACCTCTGGGTGACGCCCTACGACTCCAATCAGCTCTGTGCCGCCGGCGACCATCCCAACCTGAACCCCGGCGGCGACGGACTACCCGCCTGGACCGTCGCCGACCGCAACGTCGAAGACACGGATATCGTCCTCTGGCATACCGTCGGCTCGACCCACCTGCCGAGACCCGAAGACTGGCCCGTGATGCCGGTGGAGACCTGCGGCTTCACGCTACAACCGGTCGGATTCTTCGACCGCAACCCGGCATTGGATCTGCCGTCATTGCACTGATCGCCGAGTCGACCGCACCAACGCCTTAACGGCCCGCCGTTTCGAACAGCCGCGCCGAGCGAAGCCGCTAGCCGCCGGGTGCCGGTGGCCGTAGAGATGCGACGCCGCTGCCGCCGTCGGGCTCTTGCGCGGCAACGCGCCGCCACCAGAACGGGGCGAACAACGCCGCGCCGAGGATGCAGAGGGCCGGCAGCAACCAGGTCTCGTCGGGGTGCGGCAGGATCAGCTTCGAAACGCCCACGAGCGTGAGGAACAGCGATACCGCGCAGGCAACGGTTGCGAGCAATGTCGTCCCCAACGCCCGTCGCACGGACCGGGGATCATCGCCTGCCGCCCGAGCCGTTCGGCCCCAGAATCCAACCGGGCGGACGACCCGGTAGAACGCCAGGAGGACTTCCCGCTCGGTCGGCCGGGAGGCGAGCGCCACGATCACCGTGCCGGCGGTGGACACCAGCACCATCGTGCCGAGGCGCAGCCATTCCGCGTCGTCTTCGGGGAACGCCCAAAGGAGAATCGGACCCGCGACGATGGCGATCGCCATGGCGGCGAACTCCGACTGGATATTGATCCGCTCCCAGACCCAGCGCAGCATCAGCACCGCGCCGATGCCCGCGCCGAACAACAGCGAGATCCGCCATCCCTGCTGAATGGAGTCCAGGTTCGCCGCGACCAGGCAGCCGGCCAGCAGCACGACCACGGACGCCACCCGGGCGACGAACACCAGTTCGGCGCCTGCCGGTTCCCGCTTCAGCCAGACCTGGCAGACCAGGCGCTTGTAGACGTCGTTGGTGAGGTAGCTCGAACCCCAGTTGAGGTGGGTGTCGATGGTGGACGCCAGCGCGGCAACCAGGGCCGTGACCATGAGGCCGCGGATGCCGACGGGCATCTCATCGGCGATCCCCAACAGGAACGTCCGCTCGC
>JAPPKV010000026.1 GCA_028819775.1 Gammaproteobacteria bacterium
CACCGACACGCCGACACCCATCTACGACCTGCACTGGCGAAAGGCCGGCTTCGTCTGGCTCGCGGACAACGACATGCTGGCCGACGCCGAGGAGATCGAGGGCTCGAAGGGTTCGGCAAGCGTCGCACGCCGGTCCGGCAGCACCGTCGAACCGGACGAGCCGCCGGAGACCGGAACCGGAACGCAGTGGTGGCAGTGGCAGGCAGGCGAAGCCGGAACGTACCTCTTCCGTCTCGACCAGCGGCTGCACGAATCGTTGGCGGCGTTCACGGGAACCGGTTTCGAGGACTTCGAACTGCTCCGAAGCGGACACGCGGTCACCCTGGCCGCCGAGGCCGACACGACCTATTGGATGAGCGTCGGATTCAGGCCGGATTCCACCTACGCCGACCTGACGGACTATGTTCCGAGCAACGGATTCAGTTGGGGACCCGTGCCCGGCAACGACATGCCCTCATCGGCAACCCCGCTCGCCGACGCGGAAGGAACGGTCACGTCCGACCACTCGTTCGCGACCGCCGCGGGCGAACCGAACGACATCATGGGCCATTCCTCGCTCTGGTGGGAATGGCAGGCGCCGGCGGCGGGGTGGCAACGGTTCGCGCTCGACGACTGGAGGTCGATGGGCCTCGACTACGCCGAGCAGCAGGCGATCATCGCCGTGTACACGACGACCGACGAGGGCGTACTCGACCTTGTAACCACCAGCGACCATTCCTACGTCGCCAACGGCCGCGCCGAAGCGGTTTTCCTGGCCGACGAGGGCGTGTCCTACGTCGTCCGGGTCGCCCTTCGAGCGACGAATCTCGGATCATGGTCCCGGGAGACAACGTTCACCTACGCATCGGTCGACCCGCCCGCGTGGCAACGCTACGTCGGCAGCGTCGTCGAGGCGGGAGATCCCGCATCGGCAATCGCCGACGACCTGGAAAACCCGCGCGGCGTCGCGATGGAGACCGCGAACAACCGGCTGGTCGTGGCGACCGAACGCAACCTCCTCGTCCTGGAACACCAGGATGCCGAGGTGCCGTCCGTTTCGGACGTGATCGCGCTTCGCACTGCGGACGGCGAAGCGATTGGACACTCGTCGAGCTGGGGGTTGATCTGGGACGCGGCGAACGCGGAGATGGTCCTCGTCGCCGAAAACGGCATCTACCTCCTCGGCGGGCTCGACGAAGGGAGTCGGGATGCGACCGCTTGCGCCGTCTCGGAGAGCGTCACGACGCCCAATGATCTACTGATCGACTCCGGCGGGGAGTACCTGTACGTGCTCGGCGATCGCGAGCTGGAGGTGTACCGTCGCGACGAGAAGTGCGACTACAGCCAGGTTCAGCGGCATGGCCTGAGGGGTGCCCGGAGCATGGCGATGGGACCCGGGGACGGACACATCTACGTCGCTGCGGACGGTGCGCTGGTGACGCTCGCCAGGGACGCCGACACGGGCGAGCTGTCGTCCGCCTCCGAGCTGGACTCCTGGCGCTGGGCCGAGAATTCCTACTCGTCGGATTGGGAGGACGCCTCCGTGGTCCTCGGTGGCTCGGGCGACCATGTGTTCCTCGTCGGTGCCGAGTCTCCCCTTGTGGCCTTGTTCGGGATCGGCGAGTCGCTGGAATACAACCCGGCCGAACCCACCGTGGTGGGCGTCGTCGAGGCCTACTACTTCGATCCTGGTGACTACAGCTACGGCCCGACGTTCTTCAGCCACGTGGCGTTGCCCTCGTCCGCCGGCGCCTGCACGGCATTGGCTGCACACGGCGGCTCGACAGCGGCAGACATCGTCTGCGACGACCAGTTCTTCTCGGTGAGCTGGGACGGGGAAGCCGAGGAGCTCTACGTATCCGACTGGTTCGGGGCCGATCAGGCGAACCGGTTCCGGAACGCGCTTCCGACGACGCCTGTGGCCGCATCCCGTATCGTTGCGAAGGGTGGCACGGGGAGTCTCAACTACGTCCTGGTGGACGAATACATCGATTCGTTGCAGGTGCTGCAGCGGGCGGAGGGGATCGCCGAGCCGCCGGAATAGGCCGATGCGGCCACGCGCCCTGTTCGGCGAGACCGATTCGCCGACATGGCGCCACGTCCTTGGCGTGGCGGGCGCTATGCTGGCGGGAGCGGCATTCTCGACGTCGTTCTCGCCGCTGGATCTGTGGCCGGCGGCGCTACTCGGCGTTCTCGTACTCTACTGGTCGATCTACGGCCTCGCGAGCCTGCCCGCGGCGTTCTGCCGATTCTTCGCGTTCGCGCTCGGCAAGTACGGCGTCGGCGCCTACTGGATCTACCTCAGCCTTCACGATTACGCGGATGTGGACGCCGCCGTTGCCGGCATGCTGTTCGCGGCATTCCTCGTGGCCGTATCAACGATCTTCGCTTTCGTGTCCGTGTTTGCGGTCAGAACCCGTTGGGCAACGCTCGACTGCGCGGTGTTCGCCGCAGGGATGTGCCTGGTCGAACTGGTGCTGACCCTTCCCTGGGCGTGGAGCTTCCCCTGGTTGCATCTGGGGTATGCGCTCGTCGATCTCCCTCTGGCTTCCTATGCACCATTGGGCGGCGTCTGGCTCGTTTCGCTGCTCGGCGCATTCTCCGCAGTGGCGCTGCGTCAGGCGTGGCGACGAAGGTTCGTGCCAGCGGCCACCGCCTTGGCCGTCTGGATCGTCGGCTGGGCCATCCCCGCAGGCCTCTGGACGACCGAAGAGGCGACCATTCGGGTTGCCCTCGTGCAGGGCAACGTGCCGCTGGCGGACAAATGGGCGCCCGGATCCGTCGACGGCATCCTGTCCAAGTACCGCACCATGACCCGGTCGATCGGTACCGCCGATCTCGTCGTTTGGCCGGAGACGGCCGTGCCCACCACGCTTGCCGTCGTGACCCAACGCCTTGCCGACACCGTCGAGGAAACGGGAATCCCGCTGGTGGCCGGCGTGTTCGAGCGGTCCGGCAGACCGGGAGAAGAAGCGCTTTTCAATGCGATGGTTGGCATTGATGGCAGCTCGAAATCGACCTATCGCAAGCGGCAACTCGTGCCGTTCGCCGAATACACTCCCTTGAGGTGGTTGTTCGGTGGCGTGCTTGATCCGATCGGTTTCCCGATGTCGTCCCTGTCCGCAGCGACCGGGGGTGGTCTGCTGAGAGTAGGCGAGCTGCGGCTGGCGGTGGCAATCTGCTACGAAATCGCGTTCCCGCAGCTTGTAAACTCGCAAGCGACCGATGCCGATTTCATCGCGACGCTGAGCGAGGACTCCTGGCTAGGGGACTCGACCGGGCCGTGGCAGCACTTGCAGATCGCGCGAATGCGCGCCTTGGAGACGGGTCGGTACGTAGTCCGCGCAACCAACGATGGAGTGACGGCCATAGTCGACCCAAAGGGAGATCTGACGGCATCGCTGCCGCGCCACGTCGCGGACGTATTGGAGGGACGTGTCAGCCGCACGGCGGGTACAACTCCGTTTGCGCGTTTCGGGATGTGGGCAGTCGTGGTCCCGATGTTGATCGTGTTCGGAACGGAATTGACGACCCGTTTCATCGCAGCCCGCCATCGCGCATGATCGACCGATCTCCGCAGTCCAAGAAACCCCGCCAATGAACGAGCTTCAGCGACGCACGTTCGCCGGTGAACGAAACCCGGGTTTCGCGGGGGGTCCCCGTTAGCTCCTTGGCCGATGTCATCGCCATCGACGGTCCCGGCGCCTCGGGCAAGGGCACCTTGGCCAGCCGCCTGGCGGCGGCGCTGGGCTGGCACCTCCTGGACAGCGGCGCGCTGTACCGCGTCGTCGGCCTAATCGCCCAACGGCGCGGGATCGACTTCGAGGATGCCGAATCGCTGGCCGAAGCCGCTCGCAACGTCGACATCGGGTTCAAGGACTCAGCGGGCGCCTTGCCCGACGCGTCGCCGATCCGCGTATTGGTGGACGGCATCGACGAAACCGACGCCATACGAAGTGCCGAGGTCGAACAGCCTGCGTCACGGGTGGCGGCCGTTCCCGCCGTGCGCGAGGCGCTCTTTGTCACGCAGCAGGCGTTCCGCCGACCGCCCGGGCTGGTAGCCGACGGACGGGACATGGGGACCGCGGTGTTTCCCGACGCGCGTCTCAAGATCTTTCTCACGGCCAGCGTCGAAGCCCGTGCCCGGCGACGTTTCGAGCAGTTGAAGGATCGCGGGGCGAGTGGTAGGCTGCGCGCCCCTTCGGGGAGCGGGCACGAAAACGCCGCCGGGTCTCGTGAGGCCGAGCTTGCGGCGATTCGCGCGAGCACCGAAGCACGCGACGAGAGGGACCGGACGCGCCCGGTCTCGCCTCTGCTGCCGGCACCCGACGCGGTGACGATCGATTCCACCGAGATGTCGATCGACGA
>JAPPKV010000099.1 GCA_028819775.1 Gammaproteobacteria bacterium
GAGAGCTCCCAAGGTCCGTTGACCAGTTCGACGCCGAGCAGCCATGCACCGAGCTTGTACGCGAAATAGAACATCGGGCCGATGGTCAGCGGATTGCTGATCCACACCAACGCCACGGCGATCGGCAGGTTGCAGCGCGAGGCAATGGCGAAGAGGGCCGCCAAGACCATCTGAACAAAAGGCACCGGCACGAATGCGCAGAACAGGCCGATGAAGAACGCCCCACCCACCGAGCGCCGGTGCAGGTGCCACAACTCGGGGTGATCGAGCAGATGTCGCACAGGCCAAAGGGCCTTTTGCGTACGGATGGCCTCCCGCGTCGGCAGATACTTGGTGATCCAGTGGTTTCGCATGAGGCGCTGAAGTGGTGGCCAGAGAGGCCATTATGCCGGGTACCGGCGGATCGATGGTCATCCGAAACGCGGCGCTTGCCTTCTCGTTCGGCGTGGTGGCCGCCCATTGGCTACCGGAGGCGGCGTCGCTGTGGGCATGTTGGATGTGTGCCGGCGTCGCCATCTTCCTTGCGCGGCGCGTTCGCGTCCTCGGGGCGGCCTTGGTCGGGCTTGGCTGGGGTGCGGTGCACGGACTTGACGCCCTCGACCGCCGGATCGATCCCGGGTGCGCACAAGCCTCGGTGACTGGGCGTATTGTCGGTCTGCCCTCCGAGCAGCATGGCCGCGGCACGATTGCCCGGCGTTTTGTATTCGAACCCGAGGCGGCGAGTTGCGAACTTCGTGGCCCGCTCCGTTTGATGTGGCTCGACGGGCCGTCGTTGCGCAGCGCCGAACGCTGGTCGCTCGGCGTGCGCCTGAAGTCTCCCCGGGCCGGTGCTAACGCCCATGGATTCGATGCCGAGGCGTGGTTCGTACGAGACAAGCTAGCGGCAACCGGCTACGTGGTCCATGGCCGCCGGCTTGACGCATCGGAAAGTGTGGCCGGTACTCATCCCGTAAGCGCGGTTCGACAGGAACTGCGGGACGACCTGGCCCGTTTGGCCCTGGTCCACGGTGGGGTTCTCGCGGCATTGACCCTCGGCGACAAGGAGGCGATTCCGAGGCACAAGGTCGATCTCTATCGACGTACCGGCACCATGCATCTGCTGGTCATTTCCGGCCTGCATGTCGGTGTCGTGACTGCGTTGGGCTTCCTGGCCGGGCGCGCCGTGGGGACGGTCACGACGCTGCCCTTGCGGGCCACGGGAGTCGTCTCGGCCTTGGTGCTGTCGAGCGCGTACGTGGCGATCGCCGGTGGCGGACTATCGTTGGTGCGGGCTTTCGCCATGTCGCTCGCGGGCATGGTGGCACTGCTTGCCGGGCGATCGTCGGCACCCTCGGCGGCGTTCGCCTTTGCCCTTGCCGTGGTTCTCGTGATCGATCCCATGGCCCCGCTCAGTTCCGGTTTCTGGTTGTCGTTTGGCGCGGTGGCCGTGCTGCTCGGTTTCTTCGTCCCGCGTCCCCGGCGCCGTTCCTGGCTGATCTCGGCCGTGGTCGCGCAACTCGCCATCGCCACGGTGTTCGTGCCGGCAACGACTGCCATCACCGGGTTGGTCCACCCGCTGGGTATCGGGGTCAATCTGGTCGCCGTACCTGCGGTGACCCTGCTGCTCGTGCCGCTGGCCCTATCGGGGGTCGCGTTGATCGGCACGCCGATCGGGCCCTGGCTGCTCGCTGCCGCAGACTTCGTCGTGCACGTGCTCGAAACGGTACTGTCGTGGGCGGACCGAATCGCACCGATCTACGTGGCCTCCCCGGACGGTTGGCTGGCGTGGGTCGTCGTGGCGGCGGCGGTGGGCCTCACGCCGACGTCGAGGCTGGCGCGCGCACTGCTCGTGTCCACCGCAGCGATGATCCTGCTGCTGCCCCGTCCAGCGTTGCCGTGGGGACACCTGGATGTCACGGTCCTCGATGTGGGCCAAGGGACGGCCGTTCTGGTCGAGACGGCGAATCACACCCTGGTCTACGACACGGGACCCATATTCCCTTCCGGTCGTGACACGGGCGCCGGTGTAGTGTTGCCGGCGGCCCGGGGGCGTGGCTGGCGCCGTATCGACCGTCTGGTGCTCAGCCACGGGGACGCGGACCACGTCGGCGGCGCAGCGTCCGTGCTGACCGGAATGACCGTTGGCGAGGTGCTCGCCGGGGAAAGCGTCCCGGGGATTGACGCGCACCCCTGCCACGCCGGCTCGGGCTGGCATTGGGACGGCGTGGCGTTTTCGGTATTGAGCCCGACCGCCGACCACCGGTTCACGGGGAACAACGCGTCGTGCGTCGTATTGATCGAGACCGCATCGCACCGGGTCTTGCTGACAGGTGACATCGAAGCCAACGTCGAGTACCGGCTCGAAGTGCCGACGGTGGACGTGCTCCTGGTGCCGCACCACGGCAGCGCGACCTCGTCCACGTCGGCATTGGTGGCCGCCACACAGCCGAAGTTCGCGATCGTGGCTGCCGGGTTCGACAATCACTTCGGACATCCGCATCCGCGCGTCGTGGCCCGGTACCGGAACGCCCGCAGCCATATCGTCTCCACCGGGGTCGCGGGCGCCGTGCGTTGGCGCAGCACCCACGCCATGTCGGTCACCGTGCAACGCTGTGCCGAGTCCCCCTATTGGCGCTCTGCTTCGGCTGGTCCGCGCGGTACCGCCGTGCGATGCGAGTGGCGAGCCATGCACCATTGAACTTCGGCGGTACGGACGCACTTAGAGGGTAACGACTGCAAGAAACACTAGGATGCGAAACGACCGAATCACCACGCGCCTGCAAACCGCACTCGGGGGGGCCCAGTCGCTGGCCGTAGGGCGCGACCACGCCGCGGTGGAACCGCTCCACCTGCTTTCCGCGTTGCTGGACGACGGCGGCAGCGCCGCGTTGCTCGGGATTGCCGGTGTCGACCCCCAAGCCTTGATGGCGGACGTCCAGCGTCGAATAAACGACCTGCCTCGGATTGGTCAACCGACGGGCGAGGTGACTGTGTCTTCGGAACTCGCCAAGATCCTGAACCTGGCCGACAGGGAGGCGCAACGGCGAGGTGACGAGTTCCTCTCCGCCGAAGTCGTCTTGGCGGCGCTTGGCGCAGATGCCGGAAGCGCCGGAGACGCCCTCCGGGCTGCAGGCTTCGATACAGCTCGGTTTACGGCTGCCGTCGACGCCGCTCGGGGCGGCGAGTCGGTTCGCGATGCGAACGCCGAGGAAAACCGGGAGGCCCTAGACCGGTACACCGTGGACCTGACGGCCCGCGCGGAAACCGGCAAGCTCGACCCGGTCATCGGCCGCGATGACGAGATCCGCCGGACCATCCAGGTCCTGCAGCGGCGGACCAAGAACAACCCGGTGCTGATCGGCGAACCCGGAGTGGGCAAGACCGCCATCGTCGAAGGTCTCGCCCAGCGTATTCTGGATCGCGAGGTGCCGGAGGGGCTCAAAAACAAACGCATCCTGTCTCTCGATATGGGCGCGTTGATCGCCGGCGCGAAGTTCCGGGGCGAGTTCGAGGAACGCCTGAAGGCCGTGCTGACAGAACTCGGCAAGCAGGAAGGCAACGTCATCCTGTTCATCGACGAGCTTCACACCGTCGTAGGGGCCGGCAAGGCAGAGGGTTCCATGGACGCTGGCAACATGCTCAAGCCCGCATTGGCACGAGGTGACCTGCACTGCGTCGGTGCCACGACCCTCGACGAGTACCGCCTCCACATCGAGAAGGACGCGGCCTTGGAGCGACGCTTTCAGCAGGTACAGGTCGACGAACCGAGCGTCGAGGACACGGTGGCGATCCTGCGCGGGCTGAAGGAGCGTTACGAACTGCACCACGGCGTCGACATCACCGATCCGGCGATCGTTGCGGCTGCCCGGCTTTCCCACCGTTACATCAGCGGACGGCAACTGCCGGACAAGGCGATCGACCTGGTCGACGAAGCGGCCAGTCGGATCCGCGTCGAAATGGACTCGAAACCCGAGCCGATGGATCGTCTCGAACGCCGGCTGATCCAGCACAAGATCGAATTGGAAGCCTTGAAGGACGAGTCCGACGAGGCATCGACCCAGCGTCGCGAAGGGCTCGAGGAAACCATTGCCGAACTGGAACGTGAATACGCCGATCTCGATGAGGTCTGGACCGCCGAGAAGGCCAGCGTCAGCGACGCGCAGCAGGTGAAGGAATCCCTGGATGCGGCCCGATTGGAGTTCGAGGCGGCCCGCCGTGCGGGCGACCTCGCCAAGATGGCGGAACTCCAGAACGGTCGAATCCCCGCGCTGGAGAAGCAACTGGCCGACGCGGCCGCGAACGATGCCCGCGACAACGTGCTGCTCCGCAATCGGGTGACCGACGCGGAGGTCGCGGAGATC
>JAPPKV010000063.1 GCA_028819775.1 Gammaproteobacteria bacterium
CACCTGCACGAAGTGCCGGTGCATGTGATTCCCTGCCTGGTTGGTCGACCGGGCGCCGGAGCAAGCGTTACAGCCATGGGCGGCTACTTCGCGTCCATCTATCCGGCGGTCTGGAGCTTCCAGTTGGCCCTGCGAGCCCGGGGATTGGGCTCCTGCCTGACGACCCTGCACCTCGGCTTCGAGAAGGAGGCGGCACAGATACTCGGCCTGCCCGAACAGGTCGTGCAGACGGCGCTGATCCCGGTCGCCTATACGCTCGGTACGGATTTCAGGCCCGCCAAGCGACCGCCGGTATCGACGATCACGCATTGGAATGGGTGGCGCGACTGACACGCCTTTGTGTCGTGACCGGCCCCTGCCTGCTAGACGCCATCGAACTGCGCGGCCTCATTGCGCGGCGCGAGATGAGTTGCCGTGAGGTCCTCGAGGCCCATCTAGCGCGGATTGACGCCATCGATCCCCTATTGAACGCCGTCGTCACGAGGACCGACGACCTCGCCGGCAGCGTGCCGACGATCTTGATCGAAAACCCGAGCGCCACGGGCCGCTTGCCGGTCTGCCGATCGCACACAAGGACCTGCTGCCCACCAAGGGCATTCGCACGACCTACGGGTCTCCGCTCTACGCAGACCACGTGCCGGAGGTCGACGCGCTGATTGTCGAGCGCATGCGCGCCGCCGGGGCGGTGGTCGTCGGCAAGACCAATGCACCGGAGTTCGGCGCGGGTTCGCAGACCTTCAACCGCGTCTTCGGGGCGACCCGCAATCCGTATGACACGACCAAGACCTGCGGCGGCAGCAGCGGCGGCGCGGCGGCGGCGCTGGCAGCACGGATGATTCCCATTGCGGATGGCAGCGACACCGGGGGTTCGCTGCGCAACCCCGCGGCATTCTGCAACGTCATCGGCTTCCGCCCGTCGCCCGGGCGGGTTCCGTCGTTTCCGGGCGATCCGTGGTCGGACCTGTCGACGGGCGGCCCCATGGCGCGCACGGTGGACGATGTGGCCTTGCTCTTCTCGGTGCTCGCCGGGCCGGATCCCCGGGTACCGAACTGCCTGCCCGAGCCGGGCAGCGCGTTTCGATCCGTAGCGCCCATCGACCTGTCGAAACTTCGCATCGCCGTGACGGAGAACTTCGGCGGCCTCCCCGTCGAGGGCCCGATTCGCGAAGCCATCCGGGAATTGGGGCATACGCTTGCCGCGGCAGGCGCAACGGTGACCGAAGCCACACCGGATCTTGCGGACGCGCGGCGGATCTTCCACATTCTGCGTGCCACGGGCTTTCGGCGTCGGTTCGGTCCCATGAACAATGCCCAGAAGGCGGAACTCAAGGAAACCATCCGCTGGAACCTGGACGCTGGCCTCGAACTGACCGTGGCCGACTATGACTGGGTCTACCCGGCACGTGCTGCCCTGGTGGCACGAATCGGGGAGTTTTTCAAGGATGTGGATCTGCTAGTGGGCCCGACCACCCAGGTACTGCCTTTCGACGTGACCACGGATTGGGTGCGCGAGGTGGAAGGGAAACCCATGGCCACCTACATCGAGTGGATGGAGAGCTGTAGTTGGATCACGGTGACGTGTTGTCCGGCGCTGTCCTTGCCGGCGGGTTTTAAGAACGGTCTTCCGGTTGGCGCTCAGCTCATCGCACCGCTCCGGGAGGACGCGTTCCTATTGCGCGCAGCAAAGGCCGTCGAGGCGGTTACGGGCTACGCGTCGCGTGAACCTGTGTTTGCGGACTAGCGCTGGACCTAGGACACCGGTTGCCGCGAAACCAGCGCCCGCCTGCGCCGTAGACGCCGACGCGGAGCGCTTGGCGAAGCAGCGGACGCGTCTTCTCAATAGTGATAACGGCACTGAACGACAATACACCTGCCGTTCTCCACTTTATAGACGAAACGGTGTTCCTTGGTGATTCGCCGGGACCAGTAACCAGCTAGCTCGTGCTTTAGCGGTTCCGGGTTTCCGATGCCTGTGAACGGCTGACGGACGCAATCGGCGACTATTCGCGCGACTCGCTCTGCAACCTTTCGGTCGTTCTGAACCCAGTACTGATAGTCAGCCCATGCTTGGCGCGAGAACGCGACAACCGCTTCGTCCTCGGAGGGCACTCACTGCTTCTCTTCGATCAGGCCGTCCCGGAGCGTGGCAGTGACGATTTCGCCGGCTTCCACTTCGGCGATGGCTTGCCGGAGGCGTTCGGCGTTTAGAGGCGAACGCAACAGGTGATACGTCTCCACCATGGAGTCGTGCTCGGATTTCGCCATCATGACCACCGGTTCGCTCGTCTTTCGCGTGATGACCACGGCAACACGGTCCTCGATGACCGTGTCCATGACCGCCTTCAGGTTCTGCCGTGCTTGCGTGTAGTTCAGGACGTGTTCCATGATGCCCTCCAAAACGTACAATTAATTGTACGTTGAAACACCCGACCGGACAACAGCTGGGTGGTAGAAAGTGCCTCGCTTGGAGGCTGCTCAGCGTCAATCGTCGTCGCGGTCAGGCGCCGGCAAGTCGTCGTAGGAACTCTCGCCCAATCGGAACACGAGCTCGCTCACTCTGGCGGGCGCGGATACCACCTCGCCTTGATCGACCATCGGCCGAAACCGCCAGGAGCGCACCGCATCGAGTGCTGCGGCGTCGAATACGCCCGGCGGCTCGGATTCGACGACGACGGCATTGGCAACGGTTCCGGCCGTGGTGACGTCGTAGCGGACCACGACGCGGCCCTCAACGCCGATTGACCTCGCATTTTCCGGATAGACCAAGTCGGCGCCGCCGATGAACTGCGGCGGCCGCGACAGCGACGTGCAGCCCGTGAGAACCGCGATCAGGGTCGCGAGGAGTATGGCAACCGCTCTCGGCATGGGCACACGATACCGCATGATTGAAGGCGCTTGCGGGTATCCCTGTGCTCGCGGGCGCAGATGGGTGCCGCTTCCGGGTCGGCGTTCTGACCTGGTGTAAGCTCACGTTCGTTCCAGGGCAAAGGGAGAAGCGCCATGATCGCAGTCGGGGATGTCGCTCCCGATTTCACGCTGCGAAGCCACGATGGCGAAGAGGTGAGCCTCGCTGGGTTCAAAGGCGACAAATGGGTCGTGCTACACACCTTCCCGCTGGCGTTTACCGGCGGCTGAAGTAATCAAACTTCGAACTTCAACCGTGCGTTGAAGCAATTCTCGGAAGCAGGCGCCGCGCTCATCGGCCTGAGCGTCGATTCCGGCCCGGCATTGCGGGCCTGGTCGGGGGCCATGGGGGGCGTTCGACATCCCCTGTTGGCGGATTTCTGGCCCCACGGTGCTGTCGCAACGTCCCTCGGCATCTTCAACGAGGCTGCGGGGATCGTGAACCGTACGCTCATGATCATCGATCCCGACGGCGTGGTCCGGCATACCGAGGCCCATCAGGGTACGCTGCCTGATCCGGCTGCGGCGTTGGACAAGCTGAAGTCGCTGCAGGCGGGTACGCCCTAGCGGACAGGCGAGGTGTTCCGGCGGCACGGGAACGTGCCGGCGGCGACCGACGTCATGGCGCTGCGGTCGGATCCTCGCTGACGCGGACCAGCGTCTTGCCGAAGTTCCCGCCGGCAAGCATGGCACTGAACGCCGCCGGCGACTGATCGAGACCTTCGCGGATGTCCTCGCGGTACTTGACGGCGCCGTCTCGGATCCAACCCGCCATCTCGTCCAGGAATCGGTCCTGATGTTCGGCGACGAAGTCCCTGACGAAAAGGCGATGCACCGCGACGTTCCGGTGATCGAAGACGGACCGGCCGGTTTCGGCCCAGACCGCGCCCGGGTCACCGCCGTCCGTGTTGCCGTATTGCGAGATCATGCCGCACAGCGAGATCCTGGCGTTGCGGTTGAAAAGCGGCAACACCCCTTCGAAGACGTGTCCGCCAACGTTCTCGAAGTAGACATCGACGCCATCCGGACAAGCGGCGCTGAGGTCGTCCGGATAGGTTCGGGAACGGTGCGAAACGCAGGCGTCGAGGCCGAGTTCCTCCACCACGAAGTCGCACTTCGCTTTGCTCCCGGCGATGCCGACGACCCGGCAACCCCGGAGCTTGGCGATCTGTCCTGCTGCTTGGCCGACACCGCCGGAGGCGGCGGAGACCACGACGGTTTCCCCGGGTTGCGGTTGACACTGCACCGCTATGCCGGAGTAGGCGGTGAGTCCGAGCATGCCGAGGACGCCGACGGCCGTGGAGATCGGCGCGACAGCGGGGTCGAGTTTGCGAGGGAACATGTAGCCGAAGACGTCGATGTTCCGTCCGGTCAGGCCGTAGAGTTGCCAGCCGTTGGTGTTGAAGAGGAAGTCGCCCCCCTGGTATTC
>JAPPKV010000028.1 GCA_028819775.1 Gammaproteobacteria bacterium
CCATGTTGCCGGGCTGCCAGTCGGTGGTGCCGTCGGGCCGCATCGACAACGACTTGCGGTTGCGGAAGGACCGCCAACGCACGCGCAAGCCCTCCAAGGGTGGCAATCGCTGCAGGATTTCCTCGCCGGCGTCCCGGACCCCGTTGGCGTTGGCATCCAGGAACACCATCGTGCCTTCGTGCCAGGAGTCGCGGCGCCCGCACACGGCTTCCCGACCCGGGCAGAGCGTCGCGTTGGTCCGGTGGGTGATCGCCTGGTAACGCGTGAACTGAATCGCGCGGGACATTTGCTCGAGTGCCGCATCGGCCTTGGCGCGTGTGGTCAATGCGGACATCGCGGGAATTGCCGCTCCGGCCAGCAAGGCGGCGACGATCAGCGTAGTGAGAAGTTCGCTCAGGGTGAGGCCCTCTTGCGCGTGTCGCCCGTGGGTCATGGTGCCGCTCCAACCGTGGAAGAGCGGATGATGCGCGCCGAAACTCGCCGTCGCTATGGGCGATGTCTGATTCGCGCGTGGGAAATCAGCTGGATTCGTCGTGCGCAAAACGCCGACGAAGCGGTGCTCCCGTCCCGTCGAGCTACGATGCGCTCTGCGAGGCGACGGTGTGTTGGCGGATCGTCAAGGGCGGCGGTGCCTGGGGACGACCAAGCAGTCCGAAGGTCACCATGTTCAGCCAGGATCGTTCCCGGTTGTCGATGATCTTGCGAAGGACGAGCTGGCCTCGCTGGTCGAACGCGTGGTAGTCGGGGAAGTTGAGGGCGAGGACTTCCAGCGCGTCGTGTGCGGCATCGTCGAGCCCCAGTTGCCAGTTCGCTTCGATGAGCACCGCCAGCGCATCCGGCGCAGCAGTCGTCTGCGAGAAGTTCTCAATGACGTAGCGGGCGCGATTGGCCGCCGCCACGAGTGCCCCGCGTCCCAGGTAGTAGGAGGCCACGTTGAGTTCGTGGGCGGCAAGCACGTTGCGAATGTAGATCATCCGCTGGCGGGCATCCTTGGCGTAGGTGCTGCCGGGGAATTCCGTGACCAGCTCGTTGAAATAGGCGAATGCCTGCTTGATGTTGGTGATGTCGCGACGCGAGATGTCCGTCCCGAGGAACCGTCGGAAGATGCCTCGGTCCTGGGCGAGAGAACTCAAGCCGCGCATGTAGTACGCGTAGTCGACCTTGGGATGCTGGGGGTGCAGCCGAATGAATCGGTCGGCAGCGGCTTGGGTGGCATCGTGGTCGGCCACCATGTGATGTGCGTAGATCAGCTCCAGCTGGGCCTGTTCAGCGAAGGCGCCGAACGGGAACCGGGCCTCCAGGCGTTGCAGCCGGACGATGCTGTCCGCGTAGTTCCCGGATCCAAGGCTCCGCTGGGCGTCTTCGTAGAGCGCTTGTTGCGTCGCTTCGGCCGAGCCGAAGTCGTCCGGGTCGTCCTCGTCGCCGAACCTGGCGCATCCGGCCAGGGTCGCCACGAGGGCGACGGCCATGACGCCGCGATGCAGTGGCGGAATCCGCAAGACGCCAGCGGGACCAAACCCGCGGTGCGAAAGTCGAAGCGCTCGGGGTCGCGATCTACGCGTCATCATTCGTGCAGTGACAGCATGTGCCAGAACGGAGGGCGCTATCGTAGCAGTCCACCCGGCGCTATGCTCGGCTGGATTCTCGTCGTTCGCGAGGACGCTGTTGGAAACCATCATTCGCACCGGCTGCCGTCGTCGGGTGGCGTGCTGGCATGGTTGATCCGCTGGATCGTCCCTCCGCCGTCGTTGAATTGGACGCCGTGGTGCCATTGGAGTTCAACGGCCGCCGGATCGATTGGGTGGCAACGCAGTTGTTCGAGAAACAGCAGGGCGATGGCGGCCCCGTCGTGTCGCGCTCGGAGTTGACCCGGTGGGTCCGCGAGGGCTTGCTGACGCTTGACGGACGGGTGGTGAAGCCCAAGACGACGGCGGCGGCGGGACAACGGATCCGCCTTCGCGCAGAGCGGCTGCCGAGGTTCGACTGGGGCGCGGCGGAGGATTTGGCGTTTCGCGTCGTCTACGAGGACCCCCACATCGTGGTCGTCGACAAACCGGCCGGGCTCGTGGTCCATCCGGGTGCGGGAAACCCCCGCGGCACGCTGGTGAATGGTCTGCTGCGGCACCGGCCGGCGCTTGCGGCGTTGCCCAGGGCCGGACTGATGCAGCGCTTGGACAAGGACACCAGCGGACTGATGGTCGTCGGGGCCAACGCAGGAAGCCTCAAGAGCCTGGTCGCGGACATGCAGGCGCGGCGTATCGAACGCTCCTACCTGGCGATCGTCGAGGGGGTGGTGGAGGCCGATCGACGAATCGACCTCGCCATCGGCAGGGATCGCCGCAATCGCCTGCGCCAGAGCGTTCGTCCGGACGGTCGCGCGGCGGTGACCCACGTTGTCGTCAAGGGACGGTTCGCGGCGCATACGCTCGTCGAGGCGCGCCTGGAGACCGGCAGGACGCACCAGATCCGCGTCCACATGGCGACCGTCGGCCACCCGCTGGTTGGCGACACGCGCTACGGGGCACGGCGCATCGTGCCGCCGGGTGGCACCGAAGCGGATAACGAAGTGGTACGGCGATTCCCCCGCCAGGCGCTCCATGCCTGCCGTCTGGCGCTGCCACACCCGACAAGCAGCGAGCGGATGACGTTCGAGTCCGAACTCCCGGAGGACATGCAATGCCTGCTGCAAGCCTTGGAAGCACGCTGATCGAACCGGATTGGCCGGTGCCGAGCCGGGTGCGGGGGCTCGTCACCACCCGGGCGGGGGGATTCAGCGAGCCGCCTTATGCGTCGTTCAACCTGGCGCTCCACGTCGGCGATGCGGCGGCGCGCGTGCGTGAGAACAGGCGTCGATTGCTCTCCGCGGCCGGTGTCGACAAGGTGCATTGGCTCGACCAGGAGCATGGTCGGCGCGTGCTGGCGGCGTCTTCCCTCACGGCCGCCAGCGGGCCGTTCACCGCCGATGCCTCTTGGACGGCTGAGCGGGACCTGGGATTGGCGGTCCTGGTGGCCGATTGCGTTCCTTTGCTGCTGGCGAACGTCGACGCCACACTCGTGGCGGTTGTCCACTGCGGCTGGCGGGGCACTGTCGCCGGCGTTGTCGAGGCGACCCTTGACGCGCTCCCGGAGTCGCCGAGCCGATTGGTCGCCTGGTTGGGTCCGGGCGTCTGCGGGGACTGCTACGAAGTCGGCTCGGACGTCCGAGACGCCCTTGGGGCCGACGAACGCAAGGAGATCCTGGTGCAACAGCGAGCGGCTTGCGGCGACGCGCCCAAGTGGCGGATGGACCTGCCCGCGCTTGTCACGGCGCGCTTGCGGCGTTCTGGCGTCGAGCGCATCGTCCCTTCGGCGCTGTGTACGATATGCGACAGCCGGTTCTACTCGTACCGTCGCGACGGACCCACGGGGCGCTTTGCGGCGCTGATCTGGCTGGCGCGGGAGGAAGGACAAGCGAGAGTTTGATGCTGGATTGGATCGATCATCCGTTTTTCGGGACGCCGTTCGGGACCGCTCTTATCGTATGCCTGATCCTCGCGGCGGCTGCGTGGGTCTTGTCGCTGATCACCCGCGAGGTCTCCTGGGTGGATCGGCTGTGGTCCATCTGTCCGCCCGTCTACTGTCTGATCGTCGCGGCGGAGACGGGCTTCGAGTCGATGCGCATCAACGTGATGACTGCGCTCGTGGTGCTTTGGGGCGTGCGTCTGACCTACAACTTCGTACGCAAGGGCGGCTACAGGAAGGGCGGCGAGGACTACCGCTGGGCACACGTCCGGCAGAAGGTCGGTCCGGTGGGCTTCCAACTCATGAACGTCACGTTCATCGCGCCGGGGCAGATGCTCCTCGTGTGGTTGTTCACGTCCCCGGTGCATCAGGCTTGGCGGTTCCAAGGTACCTCGCTGAATTGGCTGGACCTGCTGGCCGCCGCCCTTTTCGTGCTGCTGTTCATCGGGGAGACCGTCGCCGATCAGCAGATGTGGAACTTTCAGCAGGACAAGAAGCGTCGTCTCGCTGCCGGCGAGAACGTCGACAAGCCGTTCATCACGACGGGCTTGTTCCGCTACTGCCGGCATCCCAACTTCATCTGCGAGATTGGCATGTGGTGGGTCTTCTACCTGTTCGCGGTGGCGGCTTCGGGAGAATGGCTGCACTGGACGGCGCTCGGTTTCATCGGCCTGACGGTGCAGTTCATTGCGGCCATGCGCATGGGCGAGTCGATCTCGGCAGCCAAGTATCCCGGTTACCGCGACTACCAGGCCTCGACCCCGGCATTGATCCCCCTGCCCCGGAAAAAACGCGGAGGCGCAACGTAGGGGACGGGCTTGTCCCGTCC
>JAPPKV010000339.1 GCA_028819775.1 Gammaproteobacteria bacterium
ACGTTCTGGGCCATTACCAACGAAAGCAGCGCGAAGCCCGCGCCGATGAGGAACACTAGGGCGCGGGATTCCAGCCAGACGAGACCAAGCAGCGCCGGGATCACCACGGCGGCGATGTGGTTGATCGTGAACGAAACCCCCGCCGTGGAGGCGATGTCCGCCGGGTCGGCGATCTTCTGGAAGTAGGTCTTGATGGCGATGGCCAGCGCAAAGAACATGTGGTCGAGGATGTAGAGGCCGGCCGCCAGGTAGGCGTTTTCCACGAAGGCGTAGGCGGTAAACACCAGGATCAGGCCGCAGTACTCGAGGGTCAGCGCGTGGCGTTCGCCGATGCGGCCGATCCAGGCGCCGATGCGCTCCGCGAAGAGCCAGTTGAATAGGTGGTTGGCGAGCATGAGCGCGACGATGTTGTCCGCCGAATAGCCGAACTTCTCGACCATCAGGAAACCGGCGAAGACCACGAAGATCTGCCGTCGCGCGCCGGACAGGAACGTCAGGCCGTAGTACAGCCAGTAGCGGCCCCGAAGCACGATTTCCTTGCGCTGGGGCGTCGCCCCTTCGAAGTGCGGGTACCCCATCAGGAGGATGGCGATCAGGAACGCACCTCCGCCCGCCGCCAGGTAGATCCACCGGTACTCCAACTCGAACACCTTGAGCGCAACGAACATCGCCCCGAAGGCGACCAGCGAGGTCGCCGAGCCGACGCCGATCAGGCGGCCGAGGATTCGCGGCGCTTCGTCCTTCGAGAGCCATTGCAACGACAGCGACTGGCGGATCGTCTCGAAGTAGTGGAAGCCGATGGACATCAGGACGGCGGTGAAATAGAGGCCGTATTCGCTGGGGAAGTAGCCGGTCAGCGCGACGCCCAAGCCGAACACGGCAACGGAGACCACGGCGAAGGTTTGTTCGCGCAGCACGAGGATCACGAACACGGCGGTGAAGGCAAGGAAGCCGGGGATCTCGCGGAGGCTCTGGAGGATGCCGATTTCCCGCCCGGTGAACGCGGCTTCCTCGATGGCGAAGTTGTCGAGCAGCGCGCGCCAAGCGGCGAAGCCCAAGGGCATCGCGATGCTCGCGAGCACGAGGAAGGCGACGGGCGTGCGCCAACGTTGTGGAATCACGTCTCCATCAGCCGTCGTAGAAGCCGGGCGGATGCAGTCCCAGCAGGCGGCGTTCGCGTTTCGAGCGGATGCGCTCCAAGGCGGGGAGATCGACGTGGTTCACGGTAACGGTGCGCTTGATGCGCTGGGCGATGTCCCGGCGCGCGTAGTGCACCTGCAGGAAGAACCGGCCCTTGTCGCCCTCGCGCGCCGGAAGTCGGCGGTGCCAGACGTCGGAAGCGAACAAGGCGACATCCCCGGCCACCGCCGTCAACGGGAGCGCACCCCGCCCTTGGCAGATCAGGGTCTCGTCCATGCGCCGGTCGAAGGGCGGCGGCTGTCCCGACGTGTGGCTGCCGGGAATGACCGCCGTGGGGCCGCATTCAATGGGACAGTCTTCAAGGAAGATGTGCGTCCCGATCGCGAACACGGGATAGGGAACCTCGGCGGGCCATGGCGTACCCGGAGGGCGCGGAATGTGTGGTCCTGCGTCGATGTGCCAACCGCCCCCGCCGTGACGGTGCTCGGTGCCCGCCGGATTGCGCCAGCAGGTATTGGCGATGATGTGGCAGTCCTCGCCCAGGAGCGGTTCGATCACGTCGAGGATTTCCCGCCGCCCCACGAGTTTCTGGGCGCGCGGACTCTTGTTGAACATCTCGTAGCGGAAATCCTCGTCCTGGAAGCCGGCCCGGCCGTCCCGGGGCCGGTTGGCGTAGATGCGGGCGATCTCGTTGCGGATCGGCCCCAGTTGACGCGGGGAAAGCACGCCCCGCAGCACTGCGTAGCCTTCCCGCTCCAACTGCCGGCTGGCTTCCGGGGCTTCGTCTTCCCGCGGGAAGAGGTACCCGCCGACGCGCCTAAGCATGGGCGGCCTCAGTGGCGCGTGCCACGTTAGTCCGTCGACTATCCCCGGTGTGGGACACCGACACAACACATCGTGCGATCACTACTTGCTTCGTCTGTGGCGGGAGAGGACGATTCTGCCACATCGGCTTGGCGCCACTTGGAGGATGGTGTCGTGACGGTGGTTTGACTCACCGTCTGTCAACCGCGATGTACCAATACCGATTTACTTGGGACGCTAGCAAGGCCGCAACCAATAGGAACAAGCATGGCGTCAGGTTCGAACTCGCCGCAACGGTGTTCCTCGACCCGTTGGCCAAGACCGTCTACGACCCGGAACATAGCGGCACCGAGGACCGGTGGGTGACGATGGGTCGAGCCGAGAACGGTGACCTTCTCGTTACAGTGCATACTCACACCGAGGCGAACGAGAACACTGCCGATGTTAGAATCATCTCAGCCCGCAGGGCAGCGCGAACCGAGCGGAGGCAATACGAAGAGTAGCATGCAATCCGAGTACGATTTCTCACAGGGAGAGCGTGGCCGATTCTACCGAGAGGACGCCGAGCTTCAGTTGCCAGTGTTTCTAGAGGATTCCGTTAGGGACTACCTGCAGGCGCGCGCGAAAGAGAAAGGCATTGGCCTTAACGATTTGGTCAACGCGCTCCTCAAACAGGATATCGCCCTGATCGAGGCCGCGAAGTAACCCCGCACACGACGGACGCTCCTCGAATAGAGATCAGTCTTCGGGCCGTAGCGAGCCTCTAAGCCTCTAACTTCCCGATCGCCCACAAGTTCTCGCCGTCCCCGGCCACCGTGGTCCGCCGCATGACCCTCGGCTGCTCGAATGGCCACGGGTGTCCCCGGTGCAGCACACAGCGGTTGTCCCAGGCGACGATGTCGCCGGCGTGCCATCGATGCCGGAAGATCCGCGGCGGCTGGCAGGCATCCTCGGTGAGCTTCGCCAACAGCGCCCTGCCCTCTTCTTCGTCCATTCCAATGATGTGCGAGGCGTGACGCCCGACGTAGAGGCTCTTCCGACCCGTTGCCGGGTGGGTGCGAACGAGCGGATGCCGCACGGGCGGCAGTGCGTCCCGCTCCTTTTCGGTGAGCAGCGCGATGCCGCCGACCTTGCTCTGGGAGTAGGCGTAGGAGTGCACCGCCACCAATCCTTCGAGGCGCGCCTGGGTAACCTCATCCAGCGCATCCCACGCCGCCCGCATGTCCGCCCACTCGGTGTCGCCGCCGGTGTCCGGGACCTCCAACGCACGCAACAGCGAGGCCTTGGCGGCGACCTTCTTGAACGAGGAGTCCGTATGCCAGTGGCGGTTGCCCTTGAGGAAGAGACCGAGGGCGTCGTCGGGTTTGGCGATGCTGCCGTCCTTGGCGACGTTGGACAAGAGCGAGATCTCCTGGCGCGCGGTGCGTTTCGAGAGCGTCCGCTCCAGCGGCCCGAAGCGGCGGCTGAAGGCGATGTGCTCGGCCTCGGTCAGGTCCGCCTTCGGGAAGATTAGCACTGCGTATTGGTGGAAGGCCTCCTCGATGCGCTGCCACTGGTCGTCGGAGAGCGCAGCCAAGCTGACTTCGGTAACCGTCGCTCCCAACGTGACGTCGCTTGGCGTGACCTTCACTGCGAGGCGGCGTCCCGCTTGAGGCTGGTGTAGGCGCGATCCACCAGGCCGAGGGAGTTCATTTCCGGCCCGTAGGTCTCGTCGAACTCGGCGGTCGGCCGTGCCGCCACAATCTCGAGCAGGCTCTTCCCCTGGGCCATCATCGCCGAGACCCGGTCGCGAACGGTCTTCAGCATGTGGATGTACGCCTTGAGCGCTGCGCTGTCCGTCACGGGTCCGTGGCCGGGAATGACGATGCCATTGTCGCCGATCTCGGCTAGGACAGCCTCGCAGAACGTAATCATGCCGTTGATGCCGCCGCCACTGTCGGCGTCGATGAACGGGTAGCCCGCGTTGTTGAACACGTCCCCGAAGTGCACCGCGTTGTGGTTTCGGAAGATCACGGCGGTATCCCCGGCGGTATGCGCGGGACCGGCGTGGATCAGGTCGATCACGTCGCCGTTGAAGTGGAAGCGCATGCGATCGTCGTAGGTGATCGCCGGGCGCGCATCGGGCGGATAGGCCTGCTGCTGATAGGTCGTGACGCGGGGCAGGTAGATGGGGTTCGACTTGGCCATCATCTGCGCGGAATGCTCATGCGCGACGATCCACGTTCCCGCCGGACCCACCGCCAGGTTCCCCTCGGCGTGGTCGAAGTGCCAGTGGGTGTTGACCGCGAAGTCGATGCCGTCGCCGCCCAACTCCTTAATCGCCGCTTCCACCTTGGGAATCATCTCCGGGAACATGTCGTCGACGATCAGAACCCCCTGCTC
>JAPPKV010000142.1 GCA_028819775.1 Gammaproteobacteria bacterium
GCTTCACGGTCGGTGCGCCGTTGTCGTTCCTGGACCATCACCTCAGGTGCGGCGATTCGCTGGTCGGCATTCGGGTACGGGATGCGATACGGGAGCTGGATCGGCTCGGTGGACTGTTTGCCGGTTTGGCCATGGCGGGGGCGGAGGTCGCGGCCGAGGGAATGGAGCGGATCGAGGAGATGTCCGATGCCGACGTGGTCGAGGTGCATGAGTCGGCGTCCGTGTTCCGCGACGTGGAGGAGACCACCGCTGACCTGCGAGGGCTGCTGGACTGCCTGTGCGGGCTGCAGTGGATGACCGCCGGCATGAACAAGGGCGCTTGCTCCCGGTTCGAGGCCCCGCTGGCAGCCACGCTCAGCCACAACCCGACCGGTGCGTTCCGGATTCTGGCGCACGGGCCGGACGCCGTGCTGGCCGACACCGACGATGCGGATCCTGTTCGCGGAGCGACGCTACGCGAACGCTGGCACGGCGCCCGTTCGATCGCACGCCAGGAAGAGTTCCTGCACTGGGAGGCCGCGTTCCCCGGTGTGTGGCGCAACTGGCAAGACAGTCGGCCCGAAGGCGGCTTCGATGCCGTGATCGGCAATCCACCGTGGGACCGCATCAAGCTGCAGGAGGTGGAGTGGTTCGCGAGCCGAGCGCCGGAGATCGCCCACGCCCCCACCGCTGCCGCCCGCCGGGCCGCCATCCGTCTGTTGCGGGACCGGGGCGAGCCGTTGGCGGCCGAGTTTGACGCCGCAAAGGGACGCGCCGACCAACTTGGCCGCGTGGTACGCACGTCGGGAGACTACCCGCTGCTGGGCGGCGGCGACATCAACCTCTACTCCCTGTTCGTCGAACGCGCCATGAGCCTGATCAAGCCGGACGGTCTGGTCGGGCTGCTGACGCCATCCGGAATCTGCGCCGACAAGACCGCCGCCCGCTTCTTCCAGAGCCTCTCCACGACAGGAAGGATCGGCGGCCTGTTCGACTTCGAGAACCGCCGCCTCGGCACGGAATTGCCACCGTTTTTCCCCGATGTCGATTCGAGGTTCAAGTTCTGCGCTCTTGTGTTCGGCGGCGACGAACGCCAGTTCGACCAAACCATGTGCGCCTTCTTCCTGCACGACACCCGGGACGTCGACGATCCCGAACGTTGTTTCCCGCTGACGCCGAGCGACTTCTCCCGCGTCAACCCCAACACCGGCACCGCTCCGGTGTTCCGTACTCGCCGCGACGCCGACATCACTCGCCGCATCTACGAGAACCATCCCGTGCTGGTCGACCGGTCGGGTAGCGAGGAACGCCGAGCCTGGCCGGTTCGCTACCGTCGAATGTTCGACATGACCAACGACTCGGCACTGTTTAGGACTGCCAAGCAACTCGACGCCGACGGGTTCTACCGGGTTGCCGGCAACCGATGGAAGAAGGGTGACGAGTTCTGCCTTCCGCTGTACGAGGGCAAGATGGTCCAGGCATTCGACCACCGAGCCGCCAGTGTGGTCGTCAACCCGGACAACCTGAACCGTCCCGCCCAACCAAGAGAGGCTACCCCGGAGCAACACGCCGACCCCGACTGGCTCCCCGAGCCGCAGTTCTGGGTCGATACCGACTCAATCGAGTGGGAGTGGCCGCTTGAGTGGGTCATCGGATTCAAAGAGATCACCGCCGCCACCAACCGCCGCACCGTGATCAGTTCGGCTTTCCCGAGGGCCGCGTTCGGCAACAAGACGCCCATATTTGTGCCGCTGCACTCTCACCGCGGCGACGCGACAGCGGCATACAAGGCCTCCGCGCCACTCCTGATGGCGAACATGAACGCGTTCGCCTTCGACTTCGTCGCCCGGCAGAAAGTCCACGGCCAGACCTTGAATCTGTTCATCGTCGAACAGCTCCCCGTCATCGCTTCGGCTGACTACGACCGGCGCTTCGGCAATACGACCGCCCGCGATCTCGTACTTGATCAAGTGTTTCGGCTCACTTACACGGCTTATGACATGAGGCACTTCGCGAGTGACATCGGCTACGAGTCAGCGCCGTGCCCTTGGGAACCCGAACGGCGGCGCCATCTCCGCGCTCGGCTCGATGCTCTCTACTTCCACCTGTACGGCCTGTCCCGCGAGGACGCTACCTACGTCCTGGACACCTTTCCCATCGTCCGCCGCCAGGACCAGGCCACTCACGGCACCTACCGCACTCGGGACCTCATCCTCGCCTACATGAATGCCTTCGCCGTCGGCGACACCGAGACGGTCGTGTCCTTGTAGAAGGAACCTTTGCACACGGTCTCTGCCGGAGTTGGATGGGCTGTTCAAGCCGATTCTGATACTGGCGCGTCGGCCATGAGGGTATTTCATGCCACTGGATTCATTCCCATCTCCGGCGACACAGCTCAGCGACGAGTTGCTTTGCTCTATTTTCCGTGCTGACCTGCTTGGCCGAGGCATCCACGCGGACCACCTCTCGAATTGGACCCGAGAGGTTTTCCGCGTGAACGACACATTCGATCACTCCACGAATGTCTCCTTGGGCATGATGTACGACGACTTCTCCCCCGAGGATTGCCGCACCCAGACCGTGTCGCCACTGCTCGCACTCGAGAGAAAACGACTCTCTCGGACGTTCCGGTCGAGCTGGCTTATAGTAGAATTCATTCGGATCGCGTCGATGATCTTCCCGATCAAGGGCCCTGAGTGCGTCGAGCGATCGCAAGGCAGGAAGACCACCGAGCAATTGAGCCGGATCGCCAAAGTAGTCCTGCCACCTCCCCCTTGGGGCCTCTGGAGGCGAAGGAAGCACCAACGATTCTTGTAGGGCGATTCGTGCTTCTTCACCCCGAGGAGGCCGAATCAAGAAATTCCCTTTCGCAATCATGGTTACAAGAACGTCCTTTCCCGGACGTGACCCATCGTTTGCTATTGAGAACCAAAAACAGATTGGATCAAGCAGCTCTTCCAACGAAACGTGCAATCCCTGGAATGTACCCCTACATCGTTCGACCCATTTTGGGTACGCAGCTTTGGTGTACTCATCAATGTCGTCTTCCGATGCGGGCACGAAGTAGCTCATGCTACGAGAGAAGAGCCCGAGCGGCTCCATAGATTGTGCCTGAGCGGCGTCTCGTGGACCAAAGTCTGTGGCCAGCGGAAACTCACTCGTCAAGGTTTCTAACAGAGTGTCAGTCTGAACATCCGTTAGTGGCGAGTACGTGTTTCGCTCACATTGGATAGAATCTATGTCGGCTCCGTGTACGTCAGTGTTCCTAATCGTGAACCTAGGCTCGGACTTCTTGAGCTTGTCGACTTCTTCTTTAAGTCTTACAAGTTCTCGATCGGTGTCGCTCCGTTCCGGTGGAACAAGCCACTCGTCTGGGATTGGTACGAAAGGTAACGACAGCATTTTGGCGGTCGCCATTGCGCCACTATCGTGAGTTAGTAAGCGCGCATCATGGTAAGGGTTCTTAGCCCTGTATGCGAGCGCACAACCGACAATAGCGTCATCGACATTGTTGTAGTCTAGACGGTCTGCGAGAGATTTGTCAGGGATGTAGGAAGGTTCAACCCGTAACCAGACAAGCGGCTTCGTATCTCGAATGGTGACCTTTTCGAGATTGTTGACAATAAGGCGGCGAAAAACTGCATGCGCCTTTCTCGCTCGTCTGGCGACACGACTGTTCCTTGTTTGCTTCCGATTGTCGATTTCGCGTTGTACAGGTCGGCAAACCATCAGATGGACTTCGTCGCACTCGACGGTAGACGACCAAGGAAGCTGGTCTAATGGTAGACACTGGAAGAAAAGATTCGTGTCAGGAAATAGGTAGAGAACGACGTGATCAGACCTGGGACGGGATCCGTCGCTCGACTCCACAGTGGACCGATCTCGACCGGCTATCGTATTGTCGTCAGTCATGTGTTTGATCTCTCGGGGCGTCACGTGGGGTGCGGCTCCTCAAGGACTATACCGAAGTAGGGGCATAGGCGCTACGGCTAGGGGGCCTGTCTATCACGCAATAGTGGCGTGGGCCCGGGCGGCTGGAGCATCTTTCGCGTCGAGCGATTCGTTGGCGGTGTCACTTCCGGCTGAGCTATTCCCGATTCTCTCCATGTTCACGACCTGTTGGGACGGGAAGGTTGCCTGCATTTCCACTCTCGGTCCAAGGCTACGGCTTTCGCGTTCCCACCCGGCCGGCGTCGTCACGGGGCCGGCATGGGTGTAGAGTAGGCGTATGGCCGGCCCCGACCTCGAGCTGTCTCCGGCGCCCGAAGCGACGCTCCTCGACCGCGAGTTGAGCTGGGTGGAGTTCAACCGCCGCGTGCTCGACCAGG
>JAPPKV010000418.1 GCA_028819775.1 Gammaproteobacteria bacterium
CCATCTACCAGATCGGTCCCGTCTTCCGTGCCGGGGAGCAGGGCCGCTCGCACAACCCGGAGTTCACGATGCTGGAGTGGTATCGGCTGGACTTCGACGCGCCGAGACTGATGGACGAGGTCGCCGAGCTCGTGAACGCACTGCTCGGGCCCGCCGCCTACGAACGGCAGACCTACGCCGGTCTCATCGACAGCCGATTCGGGGTCGACGCGAATGGGGATGAGGACGCCTGCCTGCGAACCGCGCGTGATCTGGGTCTCGGTTGCGGCGCGGGAGTCGAGGAGGCGCTCGACCTAATACTCGCGGAGGCTATCGCTTCGACCCGGATACGACGGCTGTTCATCACGGACTTCCCCCCGCGTCTCGCCGCCCTAGCACGAGTCGGGGCCGCAGGCGCGGCGTCGCGTTTCGAGCTGGTTCTCGACGGCGTGGAGGTCGCCAACGGCTACCACGAACTTTGCGATGCCGATGAGCTCGAAGACCGGATGGCGGCGGACAATCGGCGGCGGGGCGCCGCTGGCGACTGCAAGGTCAACGCCGACCGGCGTTTGTTGGCGGCGCAGCGCCACGGCCTTCCGGAATGTGCGGGCGTCGCGGTCGGATTCGATCGTCTTGTCGCGCTCCGCTTGGGCGTGGCCAACGTCGGCGAAGCGATGGCCTTCGACTGGAAGAGGGCGTGAGTGGCCCTTAGGCAACGAGGGTGCCGATCGTCGTACCCACGCGCAGTGTAGATCCTGGGGCAATTGCGTTCGCGAGGTCTACCGCGCCGCTTGGGAACAGCACGATGACCGTCGACCCCAAGAGGAACGCGCCGACCTCGTCGCCCCGTTCGAACACGACGTCCTTCGGTATGCGGGTAGTCTGACGCCGGTACGGCGAAATCGGGCCGGGCCAGGTGACGCGGATACTTGCGACGATCATCGCTCCGACCAATACCATGGCGTATTCCCCGAACGAGGCTCCAATGCGCAGCACCAATCGCTCGTTTCGCGCGAACAAACGATCCACGTGTCGTTCGGTGACGCCGTTGACGGAGAACAGTCGCCCGGGAATCTCGATGCTCTCGAGGAGCCGCCCCGAACATGGCGCGTGAAACCGATGGTAGTTGTGGGGCGCTAGGTAGATCGTCAGGAACGAGCCATCGGCGAGGTCGGCGGCGAAGTCGGTGCCGCCGAGCAGTTCGGCGACGGCGTACTCGCGGCCCTTGGCCTGCATGAGACGCCCGGCCGCGATTGGGCCGGCTTGGCTGACCGTGCCGTCGGCAGGGCTGACCACCAATCCGGGATCGTCCGGCAAGGGCCGCGAATCCGGGAGCAAACCTCGCGTGAAGAAGCCGTTGAAACTCGTGAAGTCCTCGGCCGTATTGCCTTCGAACTCCGTCATGTCGATGCGATAGGCGGACTTGAAGGCGTTGATCAGCAACCGTTTCACGACGCCGTTCTCCGAGGCGGCGAATGCCCCGAGACAGCGCGACAGGCCGTGCTGCGGCACGAGGCGCTGCAACAACGCGAATGGATGCACGCGTGTCGCCGGCGCGGCTCTAGCCGGTGGACGCCTTCGCCTCGGGACCGGTCGCCACGGGCGTGTCCGGCCGGTTGCCCCACTCGGACCACGAGCCGTGGTAGGCACGGATCCGGGGGAAACCCAGCAAGCGGGCGGCCATGTAGGTGAGTCCCGATCGATGATGCGTCTGGCAGTGCGTGATCACGTCGCGTTCGGGCACGACGCCGCTCTGGGCCAGCAACGCTTCGAGATTCTCGACCAAGCGCAAGTTGCGTTCGTCGTCCATCAGGTCCAACCAGTCGAGGTGGACCGCGCCCGGGATGTGTCCGGCTCGAAGCGCCGCCCGGCGGTAGCCTGCGAACTCGGCGGCGGAACGGCAGTCCCAGATCACCAGGTCTTCGTCCCCGAGTCGGCCCAGTAGGTCGTCGGCTTCGGCGATGGGTCCGGTATCGATGCTGACTTCCACATCAGACGGTGGCATTCGCCCGGGTCCGCGGTCGACGGGCAGACCAGCCGCCGTCCAGGCGTTCAATCCGCCATCGAGATAGCGCCAGTTCCGGTTGCCGATGATGTCGAGCGTCCAAGCCAGCCGGCCCGCCCAGCCGCCGCCCTCGTTGTCCAGGGTGACCACCTCCGTGTCGTGCGAGTAGCCGATGCGTCGGAACAGGGCGGTCAGCGCATCGCGGTTCGGCAGCTGACCAGTGGCTGGAGGTATGCCGGAGACCAGGTCGGCCGGCGCCACGTGGACTGCGCCCGGAACGTGGCCAAAGGCATAGACATCCGGCGAGGTGACCTGGGCGACGAGCAGGTTCGATGGGGTGGCCCCATGGTCGAGGTGCTCGGCGAGTTCCTCGACGGTGATGACGCTGGGCTTCATCTTGCCTGCCGTTGCTTGGCGAAGGCGCGGATGATACGCGGTTGGCGACTCTGGCGAGGCACCGCTATTCTTGTTCTTTGCTAGCGGTGGCATCCGGGTACGACGAGTGACGGCGACAGTACGGCATCGTATGTCGGCTCGAGTGGGAGCCTTTTGCCGCGGCCAAGGGCAATAGCGGTGGCCTCGATGGAACCCCCCGGCGTTCTCGTTTGGATCGACATGGAGATGACCGGGCTCGATCCGGCGGTCGACGCGATCCTGGAAATCGCGTCCTTGGTGACGGACAACGATCTGAACATAATCGCCGAGGGTCCCGTGCTCGCCGTTCACCAGAACGAAGAGATCCTGGCGCGCATGGACGACTGGAACGTCGAGCACCACACGGAATCCGGTCTGGTGGAGCGCGTACGCCGATCGCCGGTCAGCGTCACCGAAGCCGAGGCGCTGACCCTCGGATTCGTACAGCGCCATGCGGAGAAGCACAGTGCGCCGCTGTGCGGGAATACGGTTTGGCAGGACCGGCGTTTCCTGAAACGGTACATGCCCAGCCTCGAGGGTTGGCTGCACTACCGCATCGTCGATGTGTCCACCGTCAAGGAACTGGCTCGCCGGTGGAAGCCCGAACTGGTGGATCGCTTCAGGAAGCGCAACACTCACCGGGCGCTAGACGACATCCGCGAGTCGGTGGCGGAACTCAAGCACTACCGGGACGCCTTCTTCGCGCTGTAGGGGACGCCCTTGTGGCGTCCCGCGGTCGTGGATCCCCACGGTGCTGGGTTCCTACACGGATCTTTCTTGCCGTGCCAGGGCCCAGTCGATGTGCTCCCGCACCATGGCGCTTGCGGACTCACGCCGCCGTTCGAGGGCGGCGACGATCGCCGGATCCGGCGGTGCGTTGCCGGCGGCGACGGCGAGGTTGCGGACCCACTGCTCGTAGTTGATCCGACGCAGCGCCATTCCCTCCGTCCGCGCCAGAAACGTCGTCTCGTCCCAGCCGAGCAGGTCGACGAGGGTGCCGTGGTCGAGCCCGTGCCGCGGGGCGAACGCGGCTTCCGGCGACCGTCGCGCGAACCGGTTCCAGGGGCAGACGATCTGGCAGTCGTCGCAGCCGAACACGCGGTTGCCAACGGCTTCGCGGAATTCGATCGGAATCGAGCCCTTGTGCTCGATGGTCAGATACGAGATGCAGCGTCTCGCATCGAGCTTCTTGGGTCCGATGATGGCATCGGTCGGGCAGACCGTCATGCAGGCCCGGCAGGTGCCGCAACCGGGTTGCGGCCGGGTTGGCGTTACGGGCAACGGCAGGTCGGTGTAGATCTCGCCCAGGAAGAACCACGAGCCTGCCTCTTCGTTGAGCAGCAACGTGTTCTTGCCGATCCAACCGAGTCCGGATTTCTCGCCGAGTGGTTTCTCTAGGACGGGGGCCGAGTCCGTGAACGCCCGGAATCGCCCGCCGCAGCTGGAGTCGATGCGCACCGCAAGCCGCGCCAGACGTCGCCGCACGGTCTTGTGGTAGTCGCGCCCGTGGGCGTAGCGCGCGATGTAGGCTGACCCGTCGTTGGCGGGAAGGTCCGTTGCCGCAGGGGGCGGCGTGCCCAGGTAGTCCATGCGGGCGGAGATGACGCGGATTGTTCCGGGGTGCAGCCGATCCGGTTCCAGACGCTTGTCGACGTTGCGGGCAAGGTAGCCCATGTCGCCATAGAGTCGCTGTTTCAACCAGTCTTGGAATGCGGGCGCATAGTTCGCCAGCTTGGTGTCAGCAATTCCGACCCCCTGGAAACCCAGCTCGCGGGCCCATCGCTCGATGTCGAGGGCCAGAGCCTTCAGCGGGGGAGCGCGAGGGGCCAGCCCCACGCCCGAAGGGGCCATAAGCCGGGGAGCGCCGGGGGGCCGCCCCCCCCCCCCAAGCGGC
>JAPPKV010000010.1 GCA_028819775.1 Gammaproteobacteria bacterium
TGCGGCGGTCCGCGCTATTCGCTTAGGGAACTTGCTCGCTGATCTCTTCGCCGGCACGAAATGCTTCGAGATGCTCGAGCAGGATCCCCAGATCGTTGTCGGAGGAGGCACGTGCCACCTCCACGGCTTGTTCCTGCACGGCGATCGCGCGCTCGAAGTTGCCGTTGGCGGCGTAGGCGGCCGCCCATGTGTCGAGATAGGCCGGGTTGCGGCCCGCCTCCTCGCTCTCGTCCATGATCCGCTCCATGATCTCGAGCGCGTAGGTTTCGTCGCGGAGTTTCGGCAGGTGGGTGACCGCAAGGCGCCAGGCGACTTCGTTGACCAGGTAGGGGTCGTCAGGAGCTGCTTCGACCGCGTTCTTGAACCAGGACCCGGCGCGCCGGAAGCTCTTTCCGACGTGCAGTCCGCGGGCATAGAGATCGCCGATCAGAACCATGGCATGGGCGTTGCCGTTCCTGGCGACCTGTCGAACCCAGCGGAACGCCTGCTCGTTGAATCCCCGGTCGACGTCCCGATGCATCAGGAACCGGGCATATTCGAGCTTGGCCGCCTCGTCTCTCTCGGCAGCCCGCACGAAGTACTGTTCGGCGCGCTCGTGGTCCCGGTCCACGAAATCCCCGAACACGTGACGCCAACCCAACCAGAGAAGGGCCTCCGGATTGTCGAGTTCGGCCGCTCGCGCGATCAACCGCAATCCGTCGCCGGTCCTTTCCGTGTCGAAGAAACCCATGACGTAAAGCCTGCCGAGCTCGAACATGGCGTCGTCGTAACCGGCACCGATCAACGCCAGGTAATTCCGTTCAGCGCTGACCAGGTACCCGTCGCGGTCCTTCGATTCGAGCGTTCTGTCGAATGCGGCTCGTACCGACAACTCGGCGAGAATTCGGTTCGCCATTGCATTCCCGGACCACGCGGCGAGGCGGAGGGCCTGGACAGCGTCCCGGGACCGGTTGAGATCCCTAAAGCCCACGAAGGCGAGGGCAGCCGGGTCGTTGCCGACGGCCAGAATCTGGATGAACGGAACGGGGCCGAATGTGTCGCATACTCCCCACTCATCGCAGGATCGTGGTGGACCGATGGGAAAGACGGTGGTCGGTTTGCGGCGGACCGATTCCGCGATGGCGGAGTAGAGACCGTCGAGATCGAACAACACGTTCTCGGGCGGTCGGTTTTGGCGGGACGCGCTTATCCACAGCATGAACGGACGTTCCTGCGAATTGCGGTAGATGGACCCCACCGCCGTCAGGCCTCGCGTCCTCAAGTATCCCTTTGCTTCGTTGGGCGACAGTGCGCGGTAGGGGGCGTCGATGGAACCGTCGCCAGTTATCTCGACCGCGCCGCCGATGGCGCCGGTCCACACCTCGTGAACGGCAGCCTGCTCCTGCATGTCGACGTGGCGGTAGAACTCCGCGAGCGCCTGGTGAGCGGTGATGCTCGCCCGGTAGTGCTCGAGAATCGCGGAACCGATCGGGCCGAGGCGCAGGGGTTGTTCCTCCTGCATGAGACCGACGACTTCCTGTTCCAGGAGCGTGACCGTCCGGATGCGTTCGTCGAAGTCCGGTGTGGCCAGGAAGGCTTCCCGGAGCCGCGTGACCTGCTCCGCATCGATGTTCTGTTCGTCCGCCATCAGCGTGGCCAGTTCATCGTAGGTGGGCGGCCCCTCGGTGGGCACGGTCGCGCATCCCGAGGCGAGTAGACAGGCGACGAGGACCAAGGCGCCCAGCGCTTGATCTGCCGAGACCGTATCGATGTGGCGGCTCATCTCAAGGAAGTGTAGCGCATCCTCCTTTGGCCCACCGGGATTCGGGTATGCTTGCGGCATTGGCGCCCAAGGGAACACTGCATGGCCTTCTTGAGGAAGTTGAGGTTGCCGAAGGAGTACGAGGCGTTGCCCGGACGCGACCAGGCGATGCCCGTGCCGCCGGCGCATTTCGTCACCGGCAACCCGCTTGAGGGTTCCTTTCCCGAAGGACACGCCTGTTTCCTAGCCGGATTGGGTTGCTTCTGGGGTGCCGAACGCGAGTTCTGGCAGACCGAGGGCGTTTGGACGACTGCTGTCGGCTATGCGGGCGGCCACACCAGGAACCCGACCTACGAGGAGGTCTGCTCGGGGCTTACGGGACATGCGGAGGTCGTCCTGGCCGTTTTCGACCCTGCGACCGTTGGCTACGCGGATCTGCTGAAGGTGTTCTGGGAATCGCACGACCCCACCCAGGGAATGCGCCAGGGCAACGACATCGGCACCCAGTACCGTTCGGCAATCTACGTCTACGACGAGGGGCAGCGGGAGCTTGCTCTGGCGTCGAGGGAACAGTATCAGCGCGCCCTCTCGACGGCCGGCTATGGCGAGATCACCACCGAGATCGAAGACGCTGCGACCTTCTACTATGCCGAGCACTACCACCAGCAGTATTTGGCCAAGGTGCCGAACGGCTATTGCGGGCTGGGTGGCACGGGGGTGACGTGCGGTATCGAGCCCTTGGTCGAGTTCCGTGGGGCCGCCGGACGGTAATTGGTCCGGCCTTGAAAAAAACTGCGGGTGGACCGTTGGATCCACCCGCAGCCGTTTACTCCTAGCCTAGTTGATTTGCGGGATCGCGCACCGGTAGCGCGATCCACATACAGCCGCCGGCGGGCTGTTTCAGACAATCAATGGTTCCATTCTACAGAGGAGCCGCGATCAAGGGTAGGTTGAATTGGGCGGGCGGCGATATAGACTGGCCGACCTTCACCGACCGGGGCAGACCTTGACCCACCACCCGTTGATCGCTTGCACTAGTACGGCACGTCGGCGGGAGCCGACGGCTTGAGCGCACGGCACGTCGGCGTCGGGGTCGACTTCGGCACCAGCAACTCCGTTGCGGCCGTCTTCGACGGCGACGAGGTCACCTTGGTCGCGCTGGAGGACCGCGGCACCGATTCGACCGGTGCCTCGGAACACGAAGCGGAAATCATGCCCTCCGCGACCTATGTCGACCGGGCCCTGCAGACACGGACCGGGCAGGACGCCATCGACCGTTACATCAACGACAACACCGGTCGCAAGGTCGAACTGGTGCCGGAGGTGATCGGCAAGGCGATGCTGGCGGTGGGGTATGCAAGTGCCGGTTCCCGCAATCCTGGCGAGACGATGACCGTCGATGTGTACGGGGACGCCATGACGGATACCGGCATGCGGGGCCGTTTGTTCCGGGGCACCAAACGCCTGTTGGGCAAGGCCGACATCCGCCGTCTCATGGTGTTCGACCACCCCTTCCGGTTGGTGGCGTTGGTGACGCCGATCCTGTTGCGGATGCGCGAGGCGCTATCGGCGAAGGTCGGCGCATTCGATCATGGTTGCGTCGGTCATCCGGTGAATTTCGAAGGCCGCGACGAACATCGAAACCAGCTTGCGCTGTCGCGCCTCGGTGAGGCGTATCGCTACGCGGGGATCGCGAAACCGAGGTTCTATCCGGAACCGATTGCCGCAGCCGTGAGTTTCCTCCACGCCAACCCGGACGCGGTGGGCGAGCATGTGCTGACCGTCGATTTCGGGGGCGGCACGCTGGACTTCTGCATTCTCGAACGAACACCGGACAACCGCTTCCGCGTGGTCAACACCCACGGCATCGCCTTGGGCGGCGACCACATCGACCAGCGCCTGTTCCGCGAACTGCTGTTTCCGCTGCTCGGCAAGGGCGAGCGCTGGCGACGCCCGGGCGAATACGGGGAAATCGACACCGAGTTCCCGTTCGACGAATACGAGGAGTTCCTGGTGAACTGGCCGGTCACCTACCTCCTCAACCAGAACCGCTACACGACGGCGGTCAAGGACTGCATCGAGCACGGCGGGCCGGAGCGATCCAAGTTCCGCCGTCTCCGGGAGCTAATCGAGCAGAACCTAGGCTACCTTGTCTTTCAGGCGATCAAGGAGTTCAAGGCGCGTCTGTCCCACGCGGACGAAGCCCTCTTGGACATTCCGGAGATCGACGTCGACGTCCAACTATCGCGCAGGGGGTTCGAACGGATGATTGCGGACATGCTTGGGCGCATCGAGCAGGGCATCGAGGCCACTCTGGCGCGGGCGGATCTCCCGCGGTCCGCGATCGACATCGTGCTCCGTACCGGCGGCTCGTCGTTGATACCCGCCGTACACCGCGTGCTGGACAGCTTCTTCCCAGGCAGGGTGGTGGACCACGACCCGTTCACCAGCGTCGCGGCGGGTCTCGCCATTGCGGACTACCATCAACTGCCGGCGGGACCGACCTAGACGCATCGGCAGACGAGCGGATTGGGAG
>JAPPKV010000291.1 GCA_028819775.1 Gammaproteobacteria bacterium
CTCTTCGGATACCGGTTGAACACGGGGTGATCGGCGACGAAGGTGTAGCTCGCCCTGAAGCCGTCATAGGGCTTGAGCGTTGCCTGCGCCTCGCCTTGGGAAACCGACACTTCGCGGGTAATCCGGATGAATTTCCTGGGCTCGTTCAGATCGCGGATTCCCGCGCCCTGGATGATCTCCACGAACGGCTGTGCACTGCCGTCCATGATCGGGACTTCCTCGTTGGAGAGTTCGACGCGTACGTTGTCGATGCCGAGACCCCAAAGCGCGGACATGAGATGTTCGACCGTGGCGATCTGTACGCCGCCTTCGCTGAGGCTTGTGGATAGTGTCGTGTCGGAGACATTCTCCGCCCGCGCGCGAACGTGCCGTCCTGGCATGTCCAATCGCTGAAACTCTATTCCCGTATCGGCATCGGCGGGACGAAGCGTCATCCGGACGGGACGTCCACTATGTACGCCGATCCCGATCGCGTGCGCGGGACCGTCGATTGTTCGTTGACACAGCATTGGCTCTCTCGCCCAAGTGCATGGAGCGGTGCGAACTATACCCGTAAGCAGCCCAAAAATGAAGAGAAAATGGAGGCAAGATGAACAGGCCTCCGCGACGAAGGATTTGACGCTACGGACGCTTTGCGGCCCCGGTTATGCGGCGTCGGCCGTACCCGCCGGGCTTGATCCCGCCCGCCGGGGCTTGGCTTTCCCGCATGCCCTTTACACAGCCGTTTACCGCAAGGCACGGGACGGGACAAGCCCGCCCCCTACGCGGACGCTTCGAGCATCGCCACTAGATCCTCGAATTCCTCCCGGTTGCTGTCGTTGAGTGACATGAGATTGCGGTGCGCCGCGAGCACCCGGCACCTCATTTCCTCCGGGGATAGATCGGTGTGCGGCAATTCGCCGAGCTGTCGCCTGTCCCGGAGCGGTTCCTCGACGATGTGGAAGATGTCGTCGAATCCCATCGTCACGAGCAACCGGGTAATGTCCGGCCGGGTCGAAACCAGAGTCGGCGTGAACGAACGCCGTTTGCGTGCCTGGGTGGACAGCCGCGCGAGAACGCCGAGGGCGGTGCTGTCGATCCCCTCAGTGGCGGATAGATCGACCACGACCGTGCGGAAATCGCGATCCTGGAACATCCGGTCGAGGAACTCGTCCACCGCCGCGCCGAGTCGCAGGCGGACATCACCTACCAGTTTCATCAAGTAGGTCCCATCGCCGTTGCCGATGAGTATCCTGCCGGTCGGCACGGATCAAGCCTCCCGGGCGATTACCAGGCAGGTCATGTCGTCCGGTCCTGGACTGCCGTTCCCGATGCCGATGGATCGCCATAGCGCCTCGATATCGGGGCCATGGTCCCGGGCGGCGTCGATAAGCCGTTGTTCCTTGGCGGCAAGGTCTGCCTCCCGCATGACCTCGAGGACTCCGTCCGAAAACGCGACGACGCTGTCGCCGGGTGCGAAGGCCGCAGAGCCGATGTCGTATTCGACGTCGTCGAAAAGGCCGACGGGCTTGCCCGGCCTTTCGAGGTACCGGGTCTCACCCCCCGCGACTGCGTGAATGGCATGGGGAAAGTGGCCTGCGTTCGCGAAACGCATCGTGTCCGTATCGAGATCCACGACCCCGATGAACATCGCCACGTGCTTGCCGAGGGACTGGTCGAGCAATTCGCGGTTGAGCACCCCGAGGATCTCGCCGGGATTCGAGAACATGCGCGGGTGGTATTCGCGGCGGATACGGCGCGAGAAGTTCTTGAGAATCACGGTGACGAAGGCGCTCGACGCCCCATGTCCCGAGACGTCCGCGATGTAGAACACGAAGTGGCGGTCCGCGATGCGGAAGTAGTCGACGAAATCCCCCGAGAGGATCATCGAGGGCTGCACACGGTGCGCGAGACGGTAGCGGTCGATGGCCATGGGGGACGGCGGGAGCATCCGCAACTGGATGTAGCGTCCCGCGCGCTGATCCCGCTCGAGGTTGTCCAGTTGGCCCGCGATGCGCAGGTCGGTGGGGCGGGCACGGGCAAGGTCCGTCTCGATGCGCTCGCCGAACTCGCCGTCCCCGATGGGCGTGGTCACCACGTCGATGACACCGTGGCGCATCGCATTGAGCATCCCGGCAGCGTCCGGAAGTCCGGAATTGACCAGCACCACCGGTGCCGGCGGACGTCCGGTGGCCTGAACGGTGTCGGACACTTCTCCGGGCGAGGCGCACAGGATGAGATCCGCGGCCTCCAGTACCTTGGCGAACGCGCGGCTTCCACGCCGGGCGTAGATGGCATCGAAGCCCAAGCTGCTAAGGCGGAGGATCAGCGACGAGGCGGATTCATCGTCGCCCATGACCGCAATGGCCATTGACGATTAAGGTAGTGGCGTTTGACGGTGGCGCACCCTACTCGTTTCCTCCTAGGGAAACAAGCAGTTGAAGTATCATTTCGCACAATAAGTCCGGAGGCGCTCGCAACGCCTCGGCGACGTTCATCGACGTACGACGATGTCGTATGCGTGCAGTCGGTTGAGCGTGGCGAGTCCTGTCTCGACGACGCGCTCGGGCGACGCGTCCATCTCCTCGGCAAGGACCTCGAAAGCATGCTTCGTCGAGCTTCCCCCGTCGATCAATTTCAACAGGCGTATGGTGGCCGCGTTCGATGACATGAAACGCACGCGGTCATGCCGATTGCGCCAACCGACCAGCCAGGTGGGCGTCTCAGGCGGTTCTGCTGGCTGATAGTCGGCGCCGATTCGGCGGACCGGATAGGCGTAACGTAGAGGCCACGCCAAGGGCGATAGCGCCAGTGCATCGTCGGCGTGAACGGGCTCGTCATCGAACTCGCAATCGGCGTCGGGTGCCAGGTCCAAGGCCATCTCGACCCATTCGTAGTGGCACAACTCCAGGGCGAACGGCGGCACCTGCGACAACACCCTTGCAGCGTCCCGCCGTTTCATGCGCTCGTCGAGGTATTGCATGAACTCCTCACAGATGTGCGTGAAGTACGGTGACTCCGCGCGATGGTCCCGGATGAAGTCCCGTACTAGGTGGTGCCAGGAGCCGTCGTCGGTAATCTCGCGGAATACGGGGAAGGTCTTGGCGATGAACGACTCGATGTTGTTGTAGAACAAATCCTTGTAGATCCGCATTCGGCGTGCCTCGATGCCGGTAGGCATCGGATGCCGGTCGGGATCCCGGATGTAGGCGGCAAAGTCGTGCTGGACCGCCTGATACGGCAGGCCTTGGGAAGGTTCGCGGGGCGGTGCCACCGACGCGATGTCAGCAAACCGACGCCTGGATGCGCCGAATCGTCCCGACCTCTTCCATCAAGCGAGAGATCGGAGGGAAGTTGAAGTCGCGTTCAAGCAGCGTCGGCCGTGGCCCGTAGAGGTCGTAGGCCTCCCGCAGCAGTGACCAGACCGGATCGATGACCTTCGCGGCATGGGTATCAATGCGCAGATCCTCGGCTTCCCGGTAGTGACCGGCGACGTGGAAATAGGCTGCACGGTCTCCGGGCAGGCCGCGAAGAAACTCCGACGGGTCGTAGGCGAAGTTGATGCTGTTGACGTAGATGTTGTTCACGTCGAGCAACAGCAGGCAGTCGGCTTCGTCGACCACAGCGTTGATGAATTCGAGCTCCGTTATCTCCTGACCGGCCACCTGGGGCGCTGCGTAGTAGGAGACGTTCTCGATCCCTATCTGGCGCTCGAGGACGTCTTGTACGCGTCGAATGCGGTCCGCGACGTAACGGACTGCGTCGTCCGTGAAAGGGATGGGCATCAGGTCGTAGAGATGCCCCGTGTCGCTGCACGCAGACAGGTGCTCGGTGTAGAACCGTATCTGGTGATCGTCGAGGAAGACCTTGATGGCCGAGAGAAGCTCCCTGTCCAGAGGAGTCGGTCCCCCCAGCGAAAGCGAAAGGCCGTGGCAGACGAACGGGAACCGTTCCGTGTAGCCACGAAAGCGGCGACCGAAACGACCGCCGACATCGATCCAGTTTTCCGGCGCCACTTCCATGAAGTCGACATTGGAGGCAACGAGATCGGCGTTCTCGTCGAGCGTCTTCATGTAGCCACGGCGCAAGCCAAGGCCGGCGCCAACAAGGTTGGCGGGCATATGGGTGGTCCGCGAAAGTCGGAACTATTCGCCAAGCACCACCCGGATTCCCCGGGGGTGCCGGCGAATAGTCAGGTTCAACCGGACCGGATGCCCGCTAGGTGGGGGCATCCGGTGGATTGCGGTTGTGTGGCGGCTACTCCTCCTCGGGCTCTTACTACTCGCC
>JAPPKV010000431.1 GCA_028819775.1 Gammaproteobacteria bacterium
CGAACTCGGTCTGGTCGTTGAGCGCGACGCCGACGAAGGCGGTGAAGCTGCCGAGTGCCAGGTTGCACTCGGGATCCTGGAAGAACGGTGTCTTGTTAGCGCCCATCTCGGTGGCGTCCCCCTTGCCGAAATGGCGGGTTCGCGGCGCCTCCCAGGAGTCGACCTCGTCCGCCGTCGGGAGATCCGGCGAGTACCACATGCCGTCGACGTGAGGTTGCCAGCCGTAGTTCGGCATCTTGGTCTCCGCCTGGGGATAGAGAATGGCGGCGAATGCGCTCTGCGGCGGATCGTACGGCCCCATAGTGTTGCGCATGATCTCGCCCAAGCGGCTCCTGTTGATGAGATCGGGAAGCGGGCTGTCCCCCGCCAGGTCGTGGTATGGCCGGCGCACACCTTCCCGCGCCGCATGCATGTTGACGGCGCGGCGCGCCCGGAAGGTCAGTTCCCGGGGTACCGCTTCGCGGATAACGATGAAACCGTCGGCGAGGAAGCGTCGTTTCTCCTCGAGGGTGAGTTCGGTGGCACCCATGACTTGCTAACCCACTCCACTTCGCAATAATCGACCGGTTGCCCATGCTAGCAGAGGGGGGAGTGACGGGATGGCGCGTTTCCACGAGTTCACCATGGACACCATCACGGGCGAGCCGCTCGGCTTCGAGAAGTACAAGGGCGCCGCGTGTCTCGTGGTCAACCTGGCAAGTCAGTGAGGGATGACGCGTCAGTACGCAGGTCTGCGTACCCTTGAAGAAAACGGTGCCGTCAAGGTGCTCGGATTCCCCTGCAACCAGTTCGGTCGTCAGGAACCCGGCACGAACGAAGAGATCTTGGAATTCGCACGCTCGACCTACGATGCCAACTTCCAGATGTTCGCCAAGATCGAGGTGAACGGAGACGGTGCCTGCGACCTCTACGGGTTCCTGAAGTCCGAGCAGCCGCGATCCGATGGCAACCCCGACATCGCCTGGAACTTCACCAAGTTCCTCGTCGACGGCGAAGGGCGGGTAGTGGCCCGCTACGAACCCCGGGTGACACCGGCCCAGATCGCAGACGATCTCGCGAACCGCTTGTAGAACAACCAAGGAGCCAGCCGATGCCAGCACTCGACGGATTGCGCGTCTTGGACATGACGCAATACGAAGCGGGCACATCCTGTACCCAGGCATTGGCCTGGCTCGGGGCCGACGTGGTCAAGGTGGAACGTCCCGGTCACGGCGACCCCGGTCGCGGCATCGGCGGCAGCAGCGAATACTTCATGGTCTGGAACTCCAACAAGCGCAGCGTCGTGCTCGACCTATCAAAGCCGCGTGGGCGGCAACTGCTGTTCGACATGCTGCCCAACTACGATGTGTTCGTGGAGAACTACGGCCCCGGCGTCGTCGAGAAACTCGGCATCGACTACGACGCGTGCAAGGCCGTCAAGCCCGACATCATCTACGGTCGAATCAAGGGTTTCGGGACGTCCGGACCTTGGTCGCACTACAAGTGCTTTGACATGGTGGCGCAGTCGGCGGCGGGCGCGTTCTCGATCACCGGCGAGGCGGAAGGCCCGCCCATGCGGCCTGGCCCAACGACCGGCGATGCCGGCACCGGCGTGCAGATGGCGCTCGCCATCGTCTCCGCCTACGTGCAGAGGCTGAACACCGGCAAGGGCCAGCTCATCGAGATTTCCATGCAGGAGGCGATGACCTACTACCTGCGCACCGCCACCGCCAGCGGTCGTTACGGCGAGCGGGCCGTGGGGCGCTCGGGCAACGGCGCGACGCCGAACATGAGCCTCTACCCCTGCAAGGGCGACGGCGCCAACGACTACGTCTACATCATGGCGGTGACCGGCCGCATGTGGGAGGCGCTGTGCCGGGTGATCGGTCGCGAGGACCTGTTCGACGACCCGCGCTACCAGGATCCCCGGGACCGCTATCGCAACCGCGATGCGATCAAGGCCGAAATCGCGAAGTGGACGATTGAGCGGGACAAGTACGACGCCATGCGCGAACTCGCCGAAGGCGGTGTCCCGGCCAGCGCGGTACTCGATACCAGCGATCTGTACCGGAATCCGCACCTCGTCGAGCGCGGCTTCGTGCACGAACTCGAACATCCGGTCGCGGGACCGATCAAGCTGCTTGGCTGGCCGGCGCGGCTGTCCGAAAGCGAGGTGCCGATGAAGGCGGCACCGCTCCTGGGCGCACACTCCCGGGAGGTGCTCGCATCGGATCTCGGCCTCGCCGGTGCGGAGATCGACGGTCTCGTCGAAGCCGGCGTCGTTGGAACGGAGGCCTGATCGTGACGGAACTCGAAGGGAAGGTAGCCCTGGTCACGGGCGCGGGACGACTGCGCGGCATCGGCCGGGCTGCAGCGGTGGCGCTGGCACGTCTCGGTGCGGACGTGGCGATCAGCGGCACGGGCCGCGATCCCGTAACGTTTCCGGACGACGAAAAGGCCCTTGGGTGGCGCGATGTCGAGAGCGTCGCGGAGCAGATTCGCGCCTGCGGACGCCGGGCGTTGCCGTTGGTATTCGACGTCGCCGACCTGGAGCAGGTCAACGCGGCCGTGGACCGGATCGTCAACGAACTCGGCCGCATCGACATCCTCATCAACAACGCCGCCATCGCCCGGGGTGCGGATCGCACCACCGTCGAGACCCTCGATCCCGATCTCTTCCAGCGCGTGGTCGACGTCAAGGTCCGAGGCACCTTCCTGTGCACCCAGGCGGTCATCCGGCACATCTACCGCCAGGACGAGGGCGGCAAGATCGTCAACATCGCGTCCATTGCCGGCAAACGCGGCAGTGCCAACACGCTGGCGTACAACGCGGCCAACTTCGCCATGATCGGCATGACCCAGTCCATGGCACGGGAGTTCGGCCCGAAGGGCGTCAACGTGAACTGCGTCTGTCCCGGGGCGGTGGATACGTCGCGGATGGACGACGTCAGGCCCGATGATCGTCCGAAGCGCAAACGACCCGGCGATCCCGTCAACCGCTGGGGCAGCGACGACGAGGTCGGCGATTTCGTCGCCTATCTCTGTACGGAAGCGGCATCGTGGATCCACGGACAGTCCATCAACCAGGACGGCGGCGCGGTGATGGAACATTGAAGGAACGGACGGTTTCACCGTAGGGGCGACGCTTGTCGTCGCCCGTTCCGCGATCAACCAATAAGGAGCCATTCAACCGTGAAAATCGGCATCTGCATGTTCGCAACGGACTACGCGATCCGCATCGACGACCTCGCCCGGGAGGTGGAAACGCGGGGCTTCGAATCGCTGTTCGTCCCGGAGCACACCCACATTCCCACCAGCCGCCGGAGCCCATGGCCAGGCGGACCGAACCTGCCGAGGGAGTACTGGCACACCTTGGATCCCTTCGTGGCCTTGACGGCCGCGGCCGCGGCGACGACAACCCTGCGGGTTGGCACCGGCATCTGCCTGCTGCCGGAACACGATCCCATCGTCACCGCCAAGGAGATCGCCAGCCTCGACCTGCTCTCCAACGGACGCGTGGACGTCGGCATCGGCGCGGGCTGGAACGCGGAGGAGATGGAGAACCACGGCACCGAGTTCGCCACGCGGTTCCGGGTGATGAGCGAACGCGCCAAGGCGATGAAGACCCTCTGGGCCGAAGAGGAACCGGAGTTCCACGGTGAGTTCACCCACTTCGACCCGGTGTGGTCGTACCCGAAACCGGTGCAGAAACCCAATCCGCCGATCCTCATCGGCGGCGAGTCGATCCACACCCTGCGTCGCGTGGTCGACTACGGCGACGGCTGGCTGCCGCGTGCCCGGGGCGGATTCGATCCCCACGAAGGCGTCGCTCGACTGCGCGCCGTGGCCGACGCCGCGGAACGCGACATCGCCACCCTGTCCATCAACGTGTTCGGCGCGCCGTCGGATGCCGCCGTGCTCGACCTCTACCGGGAAGCCGGCATTGACCGCGCCATCCTGTCGGTGCCGTCCGCGGGCGCGGACGTCGTGTTGCCGCTTCTCGACAGCCACGCCAAGCACCTCCCGTAGCGCCCCAGAGCCGGGCCGGCGCTTCGCATTCGCTGTGCGCCGCCTCCGCCTCCGGCCCAACCACGCCGAACTGCCCATGGATGAAACGCCACGGTCGCAGGCTCCCTTTGGCGTTTGTACCATGGGAGGGGACGCCCTTGTGGCGTCCCGTGTTGATCGATCCCCAAAGGAGCAACCGTGCAGGGTCCATACACCGGTTTGAAGGTCGTCGAACTCGGCCGCTTCATCGCCGCCCCGTACTGCGGCCAACTGCTCG
>JAPPKV010000029.1 GCA_028819775.1 Gammaproteobacteria bacterium
TCTGGTTCATGGCGATCATCTGGTGCTCGTAGTCGAAGTCCGAGATGGTGCGCAGACCGCGCACCACGAACCGTGTGTCCTTGGTGCGTGCGTAGTCGACCAGCAAGGTGTTGAATCCCTCTACTTCCACTCGCTCCCCGAATTCGGCCAGTGCCATCCGGCATAGTCCGATCCGTTCAGCCAAGTACGTCTCTGGATCCTTGTCGGCCGAAGTGCCGACGGCGACGATGACCTTGTCGAACAGCCGCAGGGCACGTTCGACGATGTCCCGATGCCCGTTGGTGATCGGATTGAAGCTGCCTGGGTAGACGACGCTCGTCATGTCGATACCGGCGGGGAAACGCTTTCGATGTTATGCGAAGCCTGGCAGCCTGTCGAACTTGGGCAGAGTTTGCGGCCAAGCCCGGGGGACTATCGGCGCAGCAGGCCGTAGCGAACGGCGCCAGCCCTCGAATGGCGCCAGATTCTTAAATCCGACTCCGCAGCGGCGCCGTCCCAGTCGAATGAATCGTCGGATTCGGCGTAGACGATGCCTTCCTCGGACAGGTGACCCGCTGCAGCCGCGACCGCCGCCCCGAGCAGGGGCGAATCGAACGGTGGATCGAGAAACACCACATCCCAGCGTCGATCCGAAGATTGGCGCTTGAGCCAATGTAGGGCGTCGTCGTGTTCGATGGCGGCGCCGGCGGCGGCGAGTCGCGTCCGCTGCCGGACGAGATGTTCGATTGCATCGCCGCTGCTATCGACGAACGTGGCGTGACCGGCACCCCGCGACAATGCCTCGAACCCGAGAGCCCCGGTCCCCGCAAAGAGATCGAGCACGCGTGCACCCGTCAGTTCCGCCCCGAGCCAATTGAACAGTGTGACCCGCGCACGGTCCGGCGTCGGCCTGATGGATGGGCCGGCCACTTGTAGCTTTCGCCCCTTCCACTTACCGCCGATAATGCGGACTTGGGCGGGTCGGGTCGCATCCCTTCGAGACATGGACGGATAGTGCTTAAAGGCAAGCGAAAACTCGACCCCGTAGACCCGGAAGGGTCCGCGTGGACGCGGCTTAGAGGCTCTCTCGCCAAGACACGTCGGCGGATTGCCGAGGGCGTCGGCGACCTGATCCTCGGCGAACGGGTGATTGACGCGGAGCTCTTGGACGAACTCGAGACGGCTTTGCTCGTGGCCGATGTGGGTGTCGACGCCACACGACGGGCCATCGATGCGATCAAGGCCCGTGTCTCCCGTCGCGAATTGGGCAACGCAGGGCAACTGCGCGAGGCATTGGCCAGGGAACTCGTCGAGGTGCTCGCGCCCGTGGCGAAACGGTTCGAGGTGGGAGTCGAGCGTCCCTACGTCGTGCTGGTTGTCGGCGTCAATGGCGTCGGCAAGACCACCCTCATCGGCAAGCTCGCCAAGCGACTCGTCGGGGAGGGCCACGCCGTGCTTTTGGCGGCGGGTGACACCTTTCGCGCCGCGGCGGTCGAGCAGTTGAGCGATTGGGGCCGACGCAACGGTACGGCGGTCATCTCCCAGGGCAAGGGGGCCGACAGCGCGTCGGTGATCTACGACGCGATCGAGGCGGCCAAGGCGCGCGGCGTGGATGTCGTCCTTGCCGACACCGCCGGCCGGTTGCAGGCCAAGGCGGGGCTCATGGACGAGCTAAGGAAGATCAAGCGCGTGATGGGACGCTTGGAAGGGGGCGCACCCCACGAGGTGCTCCTCGTGCTGGATGCGGGCGTGGGCCAGAATGCACTCTCGCAGGTCAGCGAGTTCGACAATGCCGTTGGCGTCAGTTCGCTGGCCGTCACGAAGCTGGATGGAACCGCCAAGGCTGGCATCGTCGTTGCCATCGCCGCGGCAACCGGGTTGCCGGTGCGCTTCATAGGCGTCGGCGAGGGCGCGGACGATCTTCAGGACTTCGAGGCCGAGGCGTTCGCGAACGCGCTGTTGGCGGACCTCGGCTAGCGCTTCGACGGCGCATGGGCATCGAATTTCAACACGTCGTAAAGCGCTTCGAGAACGGCACGGAAGCGCTGTCCGACGTGTCGGTGACGATTCCTCCTGGATCCCTGACCTTCCTGACCGGCCATTCGGGAGCGGGCAAGAGCACGTTTCTCAACCTAGTGCTGCGGGCGGACAGGCCCACCCGCGGCAAAGTTCTCGTCAACGGCGTCGACATCGCGGGGCTTAAGCGACGGCATCTGCCGGTCTATCGGCGGCATCTCGGTGCCGTGTTCCAGGATGGTCAACTGCTCGACGGGCGCAGCATCTTCCACAACGTCGCGCTGCCACTCCACGTGGCGGGGATGCGGGCCCGGGACGTGGGGCGACGCGTTCGAGCGGCCCTCGAAAGCGTTGATCTACTCCGCAAGGCCGAGCTGCTGCCGGGGCAGCTTTCCGCAGGGGAACGCCAACGCGTCGTGATTGCTCGCGCGGTGGTCAATCGTCCCAAGATCTTGTTGGCGGACGAGCCGACCGGCAATCTCGACCCGACATTGTCGAGAAGCATCATGGCCCTGTTCCGCCGTTTTCACGATGTGGGTGTCACCGTGGTCGTCGCAAGCCACGATACCGAGTTGGTCGGTACGATGGGCAGTCGGGTCGTGGAGTTGGACCATGGCCGGGTTGTCGGTCAAGGAGAGACCAACGGAGATGACTAGCCCGCGGGTATGGCCGGCCCAGGCGCGGCCTTGGCGCGCCTATTGGCGTGACCATGGGCGGGTCCTCCAAGACACGTTGGGCTACCTGTCGGGACGGTTCGCGACAACGCTGTGGGTCTGGCTGACCATCGGTGTCGCCTTGGCCGTGCCTGCCGCCCTCCATCTATTGGAAGCGAACCTGGTCCGGGCGGCGGGCCAGTGGCGCGAGAACCCCGGCTTTTCGGTGTATTTCAAGGCAGGTGTCGCGCTGGAAGGGCCCCAGGCCTTGGTCAAGCGGTTGGAGGCCATGGATGGCATCGAACGCGTCTGGCTCACGACACCCGACGCGGCCATTGCCGAGTTCCGCGAGTTGTCGGGCGTCAGCGATGCCCTGGAACTCTTGGACAACAATCCGTTGCCGGCCAGTGTTCGCGCCACCGTCACGACCGCCGTATCGCCGGCCGACCTCGCGGTCCTCGCCGAACAGGCGGCCGCGACCGACGGGGTGGAGGACGTTGTCGTGGAGCGAAGCTGGCTGGAACGGCTCGGGGCGGTCCGCGAGATCGTGATCCGCCTCTATTGGTCGCTGACCGCGATTCTCGGACTCGGCGCCGTCCTGATCTCCGGCGCGACGGTTCGCCTGGCCATTGAAGCGCGCTTGGAGGAAGTCAAGGTGCTTACGCTGGTCGGCGCCGGCAGGGGATACGTGCGTCGGCCGTTTCTCTACCTGGGGGCCGCCTACGGATTGGGGGGCGCGGTTTTCGCGGCGATGACGATCTCGGCGCTGCTGCTATTCCTCGAGGAGCCGCTCGTTCGGTTGTTCGGAAGCTACGGTAGAGACTTGGAGATTACCGGGTTCGACCCCATCTTCCACGCTATGCTCCTGGCAAGCGGTGGCGCCTTGGGGGTTGTCGGGGCGGTAGTTGCCTCAAGTCAACGCCTCAACCGCCTGAACGTAGCGTAGGGGCGACCCTGGGGGCGACCCTTGCGGTCGCCCGCCGGGTTAGCACTCTCGGAACAAGAGTGCTAATATCCGGTCTAAGTGTTACCAAAGGTAGCGTTCGCGGCATCGTGGATGACGTGGACCCGCCAGGTAACGGAGGGACGATATGAGCACCAACGTACTTTCCCTAGCGAGCCTGTCGCCGGGCCGCGACTTGGCAGCCTATATCCAGACAATCAACGCGTTTCCGGTATTGAGCGCCGAGGAAGAACGTGCCTTGGCCGAGCGTTTCTACTACGACCACGATTTGGAGGCGGCACGGGAACTCGTGCTCTGCCACATGCGCTTCGTTGTGCATCTCGCACGCAGCTACGGCGGCTACGGGTTGTCCCAGGCCGACCTCATCCAGGAAGGCAATGTCGGTCTCATGAAGGCCGTGCGGCGGTTCGATCCGGAAGTCGGCGTGCGATTGGTGTCCTTCGCCGTGCACTGGATCCGTGCCGAGATGCACGAGTTCATCCTTCGCAACTGGCGCATCGTCAAGGTCGCGACCACCAAGGCGCAGCGCAAGCTCTTCTTCAACCTGCGTAGCAAGAAGAACAAACTCGGCTGGTTGAACGATGCCGAGACCCGGGCCATCGCCCACGATCTCGGCGTGCCACCCGCCACGGTCACGCAGATGGAGGGACGGCTCGCGTCCCGGGACGTCGCCTTCGACGGCCACCCCGACGACGATGCCGGGGAATCCCCCCCGGCACCCGCGTTCTACCTGGAAGACACGACGTCAGACCCGGTCGACATCGTCGCCGAGGAGGACGCCCAGCGAACCGCGTCGGCACACTTGGCACAAGCCATCAAGACCTTGGACGAACGCAGCCGGGACATCGTCGAGTCGCGTTGGCTGCGCGACGACAAGGAAACCCTGACTGCACTCGCGCACCGCTACGGCGTCTCGGCGGAGCGCATCCGTCAACTCGAGCAGAACGCGATGAAGAAGCTCCGCAAGCACATGGAGGTCGCCGAAGCGGCTTGACGCAGGCAGCCGCGCCACAAGCCTATCTTCGTCGCCGCGGACGACTGACGAGGGCGCAGGCCCGCGCACTCGACGAGCTGTCGGCTCGCTACCTGGTCGATCTTCCCGATACCGCGATTGGCGCGGCTTTCTGGCGGAAGGCTTTCGGACGCGACGGCCCGTTGGCCATCGAGACCTGTTTCGGCAACGGCGCCGCGTTGGCCGAATTCGCCGAAGCCCACCCGACCTGGAACTGCTTGGGCGTCGACGTCTACCGGCCCGGATTCGGTGCCCTTATGCTCGTCTGCGCGCGCGACGAGATCGCCAACGTGCGCATCGCCGATACCGAGGTCTTGAGCCTTCTGCGCCGTCTCGAACCCGGGACGGTCCATCGTCTTAGCGCGTTCTTTCCGGACCCCTGGCCGAAGAACCGTCATCATAAGCGGCGCCTCGTCAACATCGAATTCGCGGCGGCCGTGGCTGCCTGCCTTGAGGTCGACGGGAGCTTGCATCTGGCCACCGACTGGGAGGACTACGCGGCGCAGATGATCGAGGTCCTGAACGCCGAGCCGAGTCTTGAGGGTGGCGTGGTGTCGCGGCCCGAACGACCCGTGACGCCTTTCGAAGCCAAGGGTATCGCCAGCGGGCGGCGCATATTGGACCTGGCATATCGACGGGTGGCCGAAGCCTGATCTGCTATGGTGGCTGATGTGAATGCACGCCTTGAGTCCGGTCACTCGGCGGCCCCGCTGGGCCTTGCCCTGTCGGGGCTGGCCGTCGCGGCGATGGTCTTGGTATTCGCCTTGCAGAGCTGCGCGACCTTGTCGGAGGAAGACTGCCTAACTGTTGACTGGGGCGTGCTCGGCGAGACCGATGGGCAATTGGGACGACCGGTGGCCGAACTCAACCGCTACCGGCGTGACTGTGCGGAATACGGTGTTGTCCCCGACACTCTGGCCTACACCGAAGGGCGGAACCGGGGCCTCGCCGTGTACTGCACCGAGAGCAACGGCTATCGCGAAGGCCGCAACGGCGCCCCAGACCGACTGGTCTGTCCCGGGGTGCTCGAGCCGGGGTTCCGCCGGGGCTACGACTTGGGACGCGCCGTCCATGTGTCGCTGACGGAACTCCGCGCCAGCAACGACGCTATTGGGTCCGCGCGAGCCGAAATCGAGCAACTCGAGTCCGACATCGCGGACCATAGGGAGTCTATTCGCTCGGACGATCTCGACGACGAGGAACGGAAGGCTCTGAATGACGAGATCAATTCCATGGAACGGCGCATCAAGGAGCTTGAGAGGGACGTCCGAATCCAGGTCGCCGGATTGGCGATTTCGATCGCGCAATACCAAGCCGCTGTCGGCGCAGCGCGACGGGACGGGTACGACGAACCCATGGAAATGGAACTGCTGCAAGCGCTTCGGCGACTTGTGGAGTGAGCGTCGCCGCACCGTCGGTCCCGTCGGTTGACGGGGGATAGTTCGCCAATTATTGTTGAATATCGACGAATAAAACGACGATATGCAACAATTAATTGACCGGAGCGACTTGCTGGCCAAGGTTTCGAGCGGGCTGCACGAAGCTCCCGTCGTCGCCTTGCTTGGAGCCCGTCAGGTTGGCAAGACGACGTTGGCGCAGCGGTTGGTAGCGTCATGGCAGGGACCGTCGAGGGTCCTTGATCTGGAAGTCTCGGCGGTACGGCAGGCGTTGACGCAGACGCCCGAGGCAATACTGCGCGGCAATACCGGCTTGGTGGTGATTGACGAGGTGCAACGCATGCCGACACTGTTCGAGGTGTTGCGCCCGATCTGTGACGACCGTGAGCGCAAGGCCGTGTTCTTGCTCCTCGGCAGCGCTTCTCTGGATTTGGTCAAGGGTGTTTCGGAGACATTGGCGGGTAGGATCCTGTTTGTCGATGTACCTGGGTTTTCCCTCGCCGAGGTGGGCAAAGAGCACCAGCAGCGACTCTGGATGCGTGGCGGTTTCCCGCGTGCGTGGCTGGCCTCCTCCCCTTCAGCTTGGACCCGGTGGATGCAGTCGTTCACGCAGACGTTCCTGGAGCGGGACATCCCCGGCCTCGGGTCACGGGTGTCGTCAGCTGCGATTGGGCGGTTCTGGCGCATGCTCGCGCACTTTCACGGCCAGGTATGGAACGCCGCCGAATTGGGCCGCTCCATGGATGCTGGCCCGGCGGCGGTCAACCACTACCGAGACCTTCTTTCGGGTACGTTCATGGTTCGCGTCCTGCCGCCTTGGTTCGAGAACCTCGGCAAGCGGCTTGTCAAATCGCCGAAGATCTATCTCCGGGACAGCGGCGTGTTGCACTACCTCTTAGGCTTGGAGGATCCGGCCGAGCTGCCTGTGCACCCGCGTTACGGCGCGAGTTGGGAAGGCTTCGCGCTGCAGCAGACACTGATCGCCCATGGTGACCGCGACGCGTATTTCTATGCCACGCAGCGAGGTGCCGAACTCGATCTGCTGCTGCTGCGTCGCGGCGGACGCTGGGGTTTCGAGTTCAAGTGCACGGATGCGCCCAAAACGACCAAGGCCATGCACACCACCAAGGCCGACCTCGGGCTTCGGCATCTTTGGGTCGTGTATCCCGGGGCGGTACGCTATCCGCTGACGGACGGGATTACCGCGTTGCCGCTCGGAGACGTGTCCTCGATCTCGTTTGCCTCCGCAAGGAAGGCGCGAGGCTGATGTTGACCCATCAGGGACGATGGTGATAAGAAGCCGATACTTGCCTGTTTGGTCCAGCCCGCCGCTACATTGACACCCCTGACTGGCTTGTCAGGGCATCTTGGTGGTCACGCCCATGCTGACCACGGCGGGCCGCACGACCCCGATGCGATCGTCGTCGCCACGCGGACCAGCGGCACCTTGACCATGAGCAGGGAGGCCGCAGAGGAACTCTTCGGAAGAGGCCAGCGGGCAGGGTTGGTCAGGGAGACGCCCGAGGCTCCCGGGGAGGATGGCGCGGAGATGACCGATTTCGAACTTGCCGCCCTGGTCGCCGAAGCTTTCGACAATGCCGTCGAGGAGGTGGAGGAAAAGGTCGAGCGAATGGAAGACTGCGTCCGCAAACGCGGGCTTACGAGCAAACAGCGAACGGACACCTCCAACCATCAGATCATTTTCGACACAGAAACGGAGGCGCGGTACGACAACGGGACGTACTACTCTGTCTACAACCCTTTCGACGTCAGATCCACTAGCAATCGCTACGACATGGCGGTCCACGAGAACGCTCACCACGTATACCACGCCAATACCGGCCGCCATTCGCGTCACCATCCCGAAGATTGGGAGACCATTGAAGACAACATCAGCTTCAACGCCAGTAGGTTTTGTAGAGGTGGCGGGTAGACAATCCCACAGACGGTCGCTGCGTTTCACCGCGGCAGGCGTTCTTCTGTGCGCAATCGGTGGCGCGGTGTATTGGCATAGCGCTCCGAAACGCGATACCGAACCACCGGCGGGCCCCATGGCGCGAGCCGTCGACTCCTTGGGGGAGGCGTCCGTGTCTTCTAGCCAAATCCGCTCGCCGGATGTGCCCCACGCAAGTATTGCCGCTGAGGATATCGCAACGCTCGCCGAGCTCAGGGAAATGTGCCCCGACCCGTGGACCGAAGGCGTACCCGACGACTGCAGCGCGGCGCTGGCTGGACGATACGGGCGGGAGGGTATGCGCATGGTACGACCTCCTTACGACGGCGGCGGGTGGGAACCGCCACCCGCCCCGCTACCGGTAGAAGTCCCATGGGAAGAGGCGTTCACAGACGTTGCGGGAGCCCGGCGAGCCGTTAAGGATGCGCTCGGGAAGCCGGAATGCGCCGCGTTCATCCTGTACGACTCGAAGGAGAAATTCGGAATAGCCGACGGTCGCGATGTTGAGGCGACGCCCCAACTGCGCGAGGTGTGCGCGGCGGACGGGGCCGCAAGACTCGCCATGGTGCACGCGGGTTGTGTGAAACTGCTGCGTAGGGCCGGCCGGCTCGACCTGTCGTTAGAGCGGCATCCCGATGACGAGGCAGCTGCGGCCGTGCTTCGGGAGCGTGACTCTGCGTATCGGCATGAAGCCAATTGGGTTTGGGCGGTCGAACATCTGGACGATGACCCGACGCTGACGCTAGAGGAATACTGGCGTCGCCGCGACGAGATCGAGGACGAGCGCTTCCGCTTCGCGTGGCGCCGGCTCATGTGCCGCGCCGTGCCGCCGGAGGCCTTCGCGTTGTTGGACGCACTGCCCGAGCCCGGTCACGACATCCATCAAGGGCACCATCTGCGCCGGTACGCAGCCCGTCTCGGCAACGAATGGGCGCTCGCGGTCGCCGAGCGAAACGAGGAGGAGGTTTGGGGACCGGTTGACTGAGAGTATGCGTTGTCGCGGCCGCGCTAGCCGAGCCTAAGCAAGGAAATGCGCCACGACCCCGTTTAGCTGGCGATATCCCCTTGCCGTCAACGCCAGTCGACCGGCTGACATCAGGCCCCAATCCTCCAATTCGGCCAACGTCTGAGCGATGACGTCGAATCCCAACCCGGTTCGTGCCTCGAATAGGTCGTTCTCCACACCGTCCACAAGGCGTAGCGCATTCATCATGAATTCGCCCCGCAGGTCTTCAGGAGGCACCGCGGCAGCCTGCCCGTCGCCGCCGTCCAGGTAGAGGCGCGGCTGGCTCGCCTTGGCCGTGCGGACCACCTCGCCATCGTCGTTCGTGAACTTGCCGTGGGCGCCGGCGCCGATGCCCATGTAGTCGCCGAATCGCCAGTAGTTCACGTTGTGTTGGCAGGGATGGCCGTCCCTGGCGAATGCGGATACCTCGTAGCGCCGGAACCCATGGCGTTCCAGCAACTCGATTCCCGCTTCTTCGATCTCGCAAGCCCGGTCGACGTCGGGTAGCCCCAGGGGCGGCCGGCGAGCGAATTCGGTCTTCGGCTCGATGGTGAGTTGGTACCAGGAGATGTGGTTCGGTTCCAGACGGATCGCCTCGGTGAGGTCATCGAGAGCCTCCGCGACGGTCTGGGTGGGCAGTGCATACATCAGGTCGAGGTTCAGGCTGTCGACGTCGGCTGCCTTGGCTTCCCGGGCAGCGTTGCCGATGTCGTCCGTACCGTGGATTCGTCCGAGCAGGCTCAGGCGCGCCGAGTCGAAACTCTGCGCCCCGAGGGATACACGCGTGATGCCGGCACGGCGGTAGTCGGCGAAGTCGCCGCGCTCGATGGTTCCGGGGTTCGTCTCGAGGGTGACTTCCCGGGCGTCGGGCACACGGTCGAGCAGGACTCGGAAGGTCTCCGGCGAGAAAAGGCTGGGCGTGCCGCCGCCGAAGTACACGGTGGTGATGCGTCGATCGCCGAATCGTTCGAGTTCCCGTTCGAAGTCGTCGAGCAACGCCTTCCCGTACTCGGCCTCGCGCAGCGGTTCCTTCAGCGGATGCGAGTTGAAGTCGCAGTAGGGGCACTTGCGCACGCACCACGGGAAGTGGACATAGAGGCCCACTTCGGCAGGCGGCGTCATTGGCGCGCGGACATCCCGCGGTTCTCCGCCAGCAGTCCGGCGAGCAGGCGGCATGCCTGGCCGCGATGGGACAGACGGTTCTTTTCCGCCAGAGGCAGTTGCGCGGACGTCTTCCCCAAGTTCGGAACCAGAAAGTATGGGTCGTAGCCGAAGCCGTTGACGCCCCGGGGCGAAGCAATGATCTCCCCGTGCCACCGGGCTGTTGCAACCACGGGGGCCGGGTCGGCGGGCGAGGCAATGTAGACGAGGCAGCAGGTGAAGTACGCAGCGCAGGGCGTGCGGGTTCCGAGTTCGCGCAGCAACTTGGTGTTGTTGTCGGCGTCGGTCGCATCCGCGCCGGCGTAGCGCGCGGAGTGAATGCCGGGCGCGCCGCCCAGGGACGGGACCACGAGGCCGGAGTCGTCGGCAATGGCCGCCAATCCGGATTGGCCGGCGGCGTGACGAGCCTTGCCCAGGGCGTTCTCGAGGAATGTGCAGGCGGTTTCGGGCGCCGCTTCGATGCCGAGTTCGCCCTGGGCCACCAGTTCGAAAGGAAGCCCGGCCAACGCCTCGGTGAGTTCCCTGACCTTGCCGGGGTTGCCCGTCGCGACAACGACACGCGTTGGCGATTGGTCGACCACCTACGCTTCCCGATAGAGCGCGTGCTGGAACCGAAAGGTCTCGGACCCGTGCTTCGGCAATTCGACGGTGATTTCGAAGCGCAGGTTCTCGGCGTTCTCGAAGTCGAATGCTGCCAAGTAGTAGATGGTGCCCTTGTCGTCGATCTCGCGGAAGTCGAGCTTCGTCGTCTGGTCGAGCAGGTTCTTGAACCGGCCCTTCACCGAGACCTTCTCTCCTTTTCCGGAGGGGCCGATCGCGGTGATGTTCACCAGGCCCTTGTTGCTTCCCCGCACGATCTCGTAGCGCTCGGCGATCTCGGCGGAAAGCACCGAGGCGTTGAACGCGATGTAGTGCACGCGCCAGTCGCCGAATCGCTTGTACTGCTCGGCGTACGCAGCACACACCAGGAGTAGCAAAATAGATGCTGCCTGGACAACCTTCTTCATTGCGTAAGGGCCCGCCCGAGCCGGTAGAAGGCAATGGTGCCGAACAGGTTGCGCAGCGGGTTCAAACGACCTTGGACGCGGTAGTCGCCATCGACCACATGACGCTCGATGATCGGCAACCGCTTCGCCGTCACCAGACGCTCGAAGTCGTGGAAGGTGCACAGGTGGATGTTGGGCGTGTCGTACCACTGATGGGGCAGGTGGCTGGCGACGGGCATTCGGCCCAACGCGGCAAGGTGCAGTCGGCATCGCCAATGTCCGAAGTTCGGGAACGTGACCACGCACTCCTGGCCGATGCGCAGCATTTCGTCGATGAGTTCCGATGGGGACGCAACCGCCTGCAGCGTTTCGGTCATCACGACCATGTCGAAGCTCGAGTCCGGGAATCGCCCTAGGCCCTCGTCGAGGTCGTGCTCGATCACGTTGACCCCGGCGCGCACGCAGGCGCTGATCTCCTTGGGATCCTTTTCGATGCCGTAGCCGTTGACACCCTTCTCGGCGGCGAGCCACTTGAGAAGCTCGCCGCTGCCGCAGCCAAGGTCCAACACCCGCGCCCCCGGATTGACGAGCGCGGCAATGATCTCCAGGTCGGGTCTCATGACGACTACCCCGTTCGGGCCACCGCGTCGAGGTAGCCACCGAGCACATCGAAGTAGCGCTCGTTGGGAAGCAGGAAGGAGTCGTGCCCGTGGGGCGCGTCGACCTTCGCACTGACCACGTCCTTGCGGGCCTCGATCAAGGCGTCGACGATCTCGTCGGAGCGTACCGGGGAGAATCGCCAGTCGGACAGGAACGAGAGCACCAGGAACTTCGCCTGGGTTTGCGCAAGCACGCGGACGAGGTCGCCGTCGAACTCCAAGGCCGGATCGAAGTAGTCCAGCGCCCGGGTCATGAGCAGGTAGGTGTTGGCGTCGAACCGTTCGGAGAACGAAGTTCCCTGGTAGTGGAGGTAGCTCTCCACCTGAAATTGCACATCCTGGGCCGATCCGATGTCTCCCGATTTCAGTTCGCGACCGAACCGGTCGCCCATGCTGTCGTCGGACAGGTAGGTCACGTGTCCGACCATCCGGGCGAGCATCAGGCCCTTTCGCGGAATCGCGTCGGCTTGGTGGTAGCGTCCTTCGTGGAACTCCGGGTCTGCGACGATAGCCTGCCGGGCGATCTCGTTGAATGCGATGTTCTGCGCCGAGAGCTTTGCGGCGGCGGCGATGACGATCGCGTGGCCGACCCGGCCCGGATAGTCGATCGCCCATTGCAGAGCCTGCATGCCGCCCAGGCTGCCGCCGATGACCGCAGCGAAGCGCGAGATGCCCAAGACGTCGGCGAGCATCGCTTGGCTTTTCACCCAGTCCTTGACGGTCACGGTGGGAAATCGTTCACCGTAGGGTTCGCCGTTGGCGGGGTCGACGGTTCGAGGTCCGGTGCTGCCGCTGCAACCGCCGAGGTTGTTGAGTGCAACGACGAAGAACTTGGTCGTGTCGATCGGTTTGCCGGGGCCGATGCAGGTGTCCCACCATCCGGGCTTGGCGTCCTCCGCGGAGTGGTAGCCTGCGGCGTGATGGTCGCCGGACAGGGCGTGGCAGACGAGCACCGCGTTACCGCGGTCCTCGTCGAGTTCGCCATAGGTCTCGTAGACGAGGTCGAACCGCGGCAGTGTCTTCTGGCACTGCAGTTCGAAGGGCTCCTCGAAACGGGCTATGCACGGTTCGACCAGCCCGACAGAGCCCTCAGCGGGGGAGCGCGAGGGGCCTGCCCCTCGCATGGGAGAGCCCTCAGCCGGGGAGCGCGAGGGGCCAGCCTCTCGCCTGGGAGGGCCCTCGGAGTCCTTCAACCGCACCACGATAGGTATTGGCAGGGCAGCACGACACCGATGACATAGCCTTGGATCAGCATCAACACCACGATGGTAATCATTGGCGAGAGGTCGATGCCGCCGAGCGGCGGAAGAATACGTCGAGCCGGGGCGAGCAGCGGCTCGGCGAGTTCCCGGGCGATGATCGCCGCCGGCGAGTACACCTGTGGTGCGATCCAGCTCATGATGATGGACACGAAGATCGCCACCATGAATATGCCCACAACGAGGCTCAGCGTGGTACGCAGACCATCGGTCACGATCGCGAAGACCTCGATGGATAGCCCGGCTGACCAGATGTGGAATGTGACGGCCAGCATGTGCGCCACCCAGGCCGTGACGAACGAGGCGAAGTCCAGGTTGCGGTAGGGACGCAGTACCTTGCGTACGGGATCCAAGACCGGATTCGTGAACCGAACGATGCCTTCGGAGACCGGGTTGTAGAAGCTCGCGTGTACCGCCTGCAGGACGAAACGCAGCAGGAACAACAATGCAACGACCCTTAGGACGAGCGTGACGACGAAGGTCAGTGGTTCACCCATCTGCCATGGACTCCTTTGAGGACTTGCTGTTCGAACCGTTGGCCATAGCCAAGTTGTTGATTTAAATTATCTATTGCGATTCTATCCGACCTTTGACCGACTCGTTAGCCGGGGTCGCCGGACAACTCGCGAGCCAATTCCCGGGACCGTTCGAACGCCCCCCGCACGGCGGCGTCGAGGGATTCGGAAAACGACCGTTCGCCAAGTATAGAGAGAGCCCGCGCTGTCGTCCCGCCCGGGGACGTAACCCGCGCCCGCAGTTCCGCCGGATCGTCACCGGTTGCCATGATCGCCGCGCCGCGGGCCGTGGCGACCACGAGTCGCTTGGCGGTCTCCGGATCGAGCCCGATGTTCGTCCCGGCGGCTGCCAGTGCTTCGATAACCGCGAAGAAGTAGGCGGGACCGCTACCGGAAAGCGCGGTCACCGCGTCGAGGTCGGTGTCGGTGTCGAACCAGACGACTTCGCCTGCGACCCGAAGGATCGTCTCGGCCTCGTTTCGTTGGTCGGCGGTGACTGCGGCGTTAGCGATCAAGCCGCTTATGCCGGCCCCGACGAGGGCCGGGGTGTTCGGCATGCAGCGCACCAGGGCACGTCCGTTGCCCAGCCACTGTTCTATGGCGGCCATGGGAACGCCCGCGGCAATGGACACGACGAGTTGATCGTCGCGGATTCCGGGAGCGATTTCGCGGACGACTGTCTCGAGTACTTGTGGCTTGACCGCCAGCACCACCGTCGACGCCCCCCGAACGGCAACGGTATTGTCTGGAGTCGTCGAGACGGGTGGACCGAATCGCGCCCGCTGTTCGGCGACCGGTTCGGAGACCACCACGTCGTACGTACGCTGGGCCAGGCGGGTCGCCAGCGCGTAGGCCATGTTGCCGCCGCCGACGAAGGCGATGCGCCGCGTCATGCGGGCACCCTTCGTCGAGCCGACGTTGGGCGTGGCCCGAAGATTGCCGTACCGATACGCACCATCGTTGCGCCCTCTTCAATCGCGATCTCGAAGTCGTCGGACATGCCCATCGACAGCGTGTCCCAGTGGTCGCCGGCGTCGTCCGCAAGGCCATCGAACAAGGATCGAAGTGCCCGGAAACTCGTCCGATGGTCACCATCGGCACGGGGAATGGCCATCAAACCGCGCAGTCGAAGACGCGATAGGCCTCGAATATGGGTCAGGAGCGCAGGCAGGTCCGATGCCGCGACCCCCGCCTTCTGAGGCTCGGCGTCGATATTGACCTGGACGCAGATGTCGAGGGGGCGTTCCGCCGCCGCGTCGAGCCGGCTGGCGATCCGGGCGCGATCCACGGTATGGACCCAGTGGAAACGGCGGGCGATGTCACGGGTCTTGTTCGATTGGATGGCACCGATGAAGTGCCAGACGATGTCTAGACCCGACAAGGCGGTCATCTTGGCGACGGCTTCCTGGAGATAGTTCTCGCCAAAGTCCCGCTGACCTGCCTCGTAGGCCGCGTGCACCTCCCCTGCGCTTCGGGCCTTGGATACGGCAATCAGGTGCGCACGGCCTGGAGACCGGCTAGTCCGGCGTTCGGCTAGCCCGATGGCGGCGTTGACCGTCTCGATTCGCGTGCTGCAATCCACGACGCAGTTTAACCCGCAGTATCGGCACCGGGCGGGCCAATCAAGTGAATTTTCAGAAATCTCGCACAGCCGCATGGGCCATTGGCTGTCGTGCACGACGCACCACCGACGGTAGAGTTCACGCATGGCAATTCCGGATCTGCTGGCCTCGGCCATCGAACGCGGTGCCTCGGACGTACATCTCTCCGCAGGCTTGCCGCCGCTGATACGCGTCGATGGCGACATCGAACCGCTGGTGTCCGAACCCGTGCACGCCTGCGAGCTCTCTGCATGGATCGAAGACGTGGCCACCGACAGAGATCGGCAGGACTTCGCCGAATGCCATGAAGCGGACTTCAGCTTGGCAGTGCCGGCGTTGGGCCGCTTCCGGGTAAACGTGTTCGAGTCCCGTCGCGGCCCCGGCGCCGTGTTCCGGACGGTGCCGGAATCCGTTCCGACGTTGCAGGACCTAGACCTCGGCCCGACGTTCCAGCAGATAGCCCAAGCACCGCGCGGCCTCGTCCTGGTCACGGGACCCACGGGATCGGGCAAGAGCACCACGCTCGCGGCGATGATCGACTACGTCAACAAGACGCGTCGCGGGCACATACTGACGATCGAGGATCCCATCGAATTCGTTCACGAACCGAGGAAAAGCCTAGTCAACCAACGCGAGGTGGGCCGCGACACGTCGACGCTGTCCGGTGCCTTGCGCGCCGCGCTCCGGGAGGATCCCGACGTGATCCTGATCGGCGAACTACGCGATCTCGAGAGCATCCGGCTCGCACTCACCGCTGCCGAGACAGGTCACCTGGTATTCGCCTCGTTGCATACGCCATCGGCGCCGAAGGCCGTGGACCGGATACTTGCCGTGTTTCCGGCCGGCGAGAAGGAGACGATCCGCTCGATCCTGTCGGAGTCGCTACATGCGGTGATTTGGCAGACGCTCTTGAAGCGCGAGGGCGCCAGTAGTGGCCAAAGCGGCGGAGGCGGCACCGGACGCCGCATAGCGGTCCACGAAATCCTGGTCGCTACACCGGCTGTCCGAAACCTCATCCGAGAGCAGAAGATCGCCCAGATCTACTCGGCGATGCAGACCTCGTCGGCGTCGGGCATGGAGACTCTGGATCAGTGCCTGCAGCGACTCGTGGCGAACGGCTCGGTCAGCGTCGAGACGGCACGTGCGAACGCCCGCTTTCCGAACGCCATACGTGGTGCAGGCCCGTAGCACGCGCCGGGACGGCTCTAGTGTGCCGCTTCCGAAGTAACAAGGCATCGAGTTGCACACGACACGTTGACGGGGACCATGCCTATGTTCCTGTTTTCCAAGGCGGCACTCCTCCATTTGCCTTGCGTCGGTGGCTTCCGAGACGATCTCAGCATTGTGAGATTGGTTCGGAATCTGAGCTCTAGGGCGCTACGGGGCGTTCGTTGAGCCAGGTCTCCCCGATGATCTCGGCCGCTTGGGCATGGGCGTTTTCCGCCAACGCGCCCCGGGAAACGGCCTCGAAGGTCGACAGGCGTTCGTCGGCGTAGTCGATTGTCAGGGCGTAGCGCGCGGCAAGCCGCTCGCCGAATAGGCGCGCCTGAGCGGAACTCTCGCTCGCCGTCCCGTCCATGTTGATCGGCAGCCCAACGACCAGGCACGCGGGTTGCCATTCCTTCACCACGGCGTCGAGGACGTCCCATCGCGGCTCGCCGTCGCGAGCGGGAATGGTGGTCAAGCCCCGAACGAGGTCGGCTCGCGGTTCGGCGACGGCGACACCGATGTGTTTCGTCCCGAAGTCGAAGACCAGCGCTGTGCCGTCGCCCCTCCGGGTCGAATCGGTCATGCCAACCCGCCATCGGAGGCGAACAATCGCCAGTCGATGCCGAGTTGGTGGGCGACCCGGTCGAGGCGTTGTTCGAAAGGTGTCTCGAACAGCACATCGTGGGAACTCGGGGCTGTCAGCCAGGCACCCTCGGCCAACTCCTGTTCGAGTTGCCCGGCACCCCATCCCGCATAACCCAAGGCGAGCAGGAACCGGTTTGGCCCGCGTTCGGTCGCGATCAGCTCCAGCATTTCGCGGCTGTAGGAGACGGTAAGGCCGACGCCGCCGGCACCCGCTGCGGGTTGGCTCCCTTCCACGCTCACGTCGTCGGTGTGCAGGATGAAGCCCTGTTGCGGGTCCACCGGGCCACCCGATACGACCTTGCCAGCCAGATTTGCCGCCGCAGGCATATCGAGCTGCTTCATCAGCTCGGCCAGCGTGAGGTCGAAAGGATGATTGACGACGAGACCCTGTGCGCCGTCCTCGTCGTGTGCCCAGAGATAGATCAAACTGTCGCCGAAAAAGCTGCCGCGCAGCTTGGGCATGCTGATCAGGAACTCGCCGGCGTGCACTTGCTTCTTCCGCAGCTTGTTCGTTGCATGGTGCAAGTTTACAAACGTCGCCAGGTCTTTGCGCACGTTTTGGCGGTCGGGACAACGCTCGGAACGAGCCCGCGCGGCGGCGCTCACGGCATCGGCGTCAGGCGGTCCTTGCGAAACCGCCACCGACGTTCGATCTCCAGCAGGTCGATGCGGGCGCGCATGCTCTTCGTGAACGGCGAAAACGGCGCGGCGAGATTGACGATCCCAACGGCACCTTCGTCGAGCAGCTTGTGACCGCTTGACTCGAGTATGCGAGCGTCCTGTAGAGCACCGTCCCTGTCGATGACCACGAGCAGCCGCAGGGTTCCCGATAGGCCGCGTGACCGGGCCTCGCTCGGGTAGTTGATGTTGCCCACGCGCTCGACCTTGCGTCGCCAGGAGTCCAGGTAGTACGCGAGTTCCGGATCACCGCTCGGCGGTCCAGTCAAGCGGCGGACCCTGGGCGACGACCCGTCGGTTTCGGTTGCGTCGGGATGCGGCGCAGACAGCGCTTCGGCTTGGGCCGCGATGGCACGCGCCAGGTCGTACGTCGTAGCGTCCGCTAGCCCACTCCGGCTAGGGCCGGCGTCCCGGTCGATCTCGGACGGCACCGACAAGGGCTCGACGGCTGCGGGCGCTGCGATGGGCGACCTCGCCGACACGGCTTCGTCCAAGTCCGCACCAGGCACTTCCTCCGTGTTGGCCGTTTCGACGGCGGCGGCCCTTGGTCGGGTGGCCTCAAACGGTTTCTGGCGCAGCTCGAGGGCGATGGTGGGCATCGGGTCAGGTAGCCGCGCCTCGGGAAGATTGACGTTCGGGAGAACCACGGCATGCAGTGCCCCGGCGACAACTAGGCACACGGCCAGGCGCCGACGATCGCCGGCGAGGGTCGAGCCGGTATTCAATGGGGAGCCTCCGCGAGCCGGTCCAGCAGGTCACCGGCGATGTCGAGCCCGAATTGCCGGTCGAGTTCGCGAATGCAGGTGGGACAGGTGACGTTGATCTCCGTCAGGAAATCGCCGATCACGTCGATGCCGACGAACCGTAGTCCGCGCCTGCGTAAGTCGGGCGCTACCCGGGCGGCGATTGACGCGTCCCGCTCGCTCAACGGTTGACCGACGCCGGCGCCACCGGCCGCCAGGTTGCCTCGGGTCTCGCCCGGCTTCGGTATGCGGGCGAGCGCGTAGGGGACCGGCTCGCCGTCGATCAACAGGATGCGCTTGTCGCCGTCGCTGATCGCCGGTATGAACCGCTGTGCCATGACCGGCGTCGTGCCGTTGCCGGTCAGGGTCTCGACCACCACCCGGAGATTGGGGTCGTCCGGGCGCACACGGAAGATGCTCGTCCCCCCCATGCCGTCGAGCTTCTTGAACACCACGTCGCCGTGCTCGGCGTGGAAGTCGAGCAGCACATCTTTGCGGGTCGCCACCACGAGGGGTGGCGTGCAATCCGGGAAGGCGGTGGCGTAGAGCTTCTCGTTGCAGTCCCGGAGGCTTCGCGGATCGTTGACCACCACCGCACCCGCATCCCGCGCGCGTTCGAGCAGGTAGGTGGCGTAGACGTACTCCATGTCGAACGGTGGATCCTTGCGCATCATCACGATATCGACGTCGTCGAGGGCAGTACGTCCCTCCGGTCCGAGCCGGTAGTAGTCGCCCGGGTCCGCGGAGTCCAGATCGTCGACTGCTTCGGGATTCAATGCCAGATCCCTCATCCAGCCCACCACCCGTCGGTGCTGGAGGGCGAGGTCGCCAGGGCTGAGCACTGAGATGCGCCAACCACGGCGCTGGGCGGCGCGAATCATCGCGAGCGTGGAGTCCTTGGTGACTCTCAACGTCGCAATCGGGTCGATAATGAACGCGATGTGCACGGTGTGTTGCTGTACCGGCGGGTTTGCGGGGAACATACGCGACGGGAAACTACGTGGCCAGCGGCGGAACATCGGAGCTTTGCGGGATTTCGCGGGACAAGAGCGTGGGGCAAACGACCGACAGCGAAGGGAGTGCAAGGGACTTGGTCATCGCAGCATGGTGCGAGAACCCGGGGGACCAACGTGCGTTGGCCGGAGTTCGGGCCGATTTCTTGGCGCGCTACGCCAACGCACTCCAGTCCGGAGCGGGGGACGTCGACGAGCTTCTCCGCGCAGCCTCCAACCTGATGGACCGGGTGGGAGAAGGCACCGTCGAACCGAATGATGCCGTCGTCGCCGCCCTCGGCGACGCCGTCGGTCTAATTGGCGAACCGACCCAGGCCATGGAAGGAAGCGCTGTCGACGAGTTGGTGGAACGACTCGACGCCTACGCATCCGGGTTGACCGACTTCGAGTTCGGGGAGACCCTCCCGTCGGAGGGCGCAGCGCCCGCCGAACCGCCGTTGCTGACGGTGCGTCACGACGGGGTCCGCGTGAAACCCGGTTCCTTCGAGGCGACGTCGGCATCGGGCGGAATGCCGCCCAGCGAGTTGCCCGTGTTGGTCGACGCCTGGGAGGCCGTCGGCGATCAACTCCGTGGACAGCTGGAGTCGGTAAGCTCGATTGCCGACACGAACGCCGATCCCGTACTGCGCCGGGTGTCGATGGCCCTCGAGGGTGCTGTCCAGACCATCGAACGGCTGAACCGGACCTTGGCGGAGTACGCTCGCCGGGTCGGCGGCTGAGGTCGGAGGTCGAAGGTTAGAGGCCGATCGTCTCGGCGATGGCTTCGGTTGGGGGCGCCTTGTTCAGCGTGTAGAAGTGGAGACCGGGCGCGTCGCCGTCCAGGAGTCTGCTGCACAATGTCGACACCACGTCGGTTCCGAATGCGAGCAAGGCCGCGCGGTCTCCTTGAACTTCGTCTAAGCGGTGTCGGAGCCAACGGGGGATGTCCACACCCGCCTTGGCCGAGAACCTGACCAGGGTGTCGTAGTTGCTGATCGGCATGATGCCGGGGACGATCGGGACGTCGATGCCAGCCGCAGCGCAGCGGTCGCGGAAATCGAAATAGGCTTCCGCGTTGTAGAAATACTGCGTGATGCAGCCACTTGCTCCTGCGTCGATCTTGCTTTTCAGAAAATCGATGTCCGCACTCGCGGAGGGCGCGTCGGGGTGCACTTCCGGATAGGCGGCGACTTCGATGTAGAGCGGTGCGTCGATCCGCGATCGGATCAGCCGTACCAGCGAATCCGCATGGCGGAGCTGTCGGGAAGTGCCCGCGCCCGACGGCAGGTCGCCGCGCAGGGCGACGATCCGGTCCACGCCGAGCTTCAGATAGTCGCCGAGCAAGGCGACGACCGCGTCCTCCCTGTCTCCTCCCCAGGACAGGTGCGGAATGGCGTTGACGCCGGACTCGCGAAGGGCCGCTACGGCAGCGAAGGTTCGTTCACGTGTCGATCCGCCGGCACCATAGGTCACCGAATAGAAAGCCGGGCCGAAACGCGCCAGCACCTTGGCGGTGCGTACCAGGTTGGTCCTGCCGCGCGGCGTCTGCGGTGGGAAGAACTCGAAGCTGATCTGCGGCATGACGAGTCGACGGCAGGCGGTTGGCAGCGAAGGCGCTTCTCGTCGCGAGGCGGACGCGTCTCCTGCCTGCGTAGGAGGAGTAATCAGAGATTTCGCTTAAGCGAAATCTCGGGGCGACCGCGGAAGCGGTCGCGTCCCCTAGGCGCCGTTGGCGGCTGCGCGCAGTTCCTCGGCCTTGTCCGTTCTCTCCCAGGTAAAGGTGTCTTCCTCCCGACCGAAATGGCCGTAGGCGGCGGTCGGGCGATAGATCGGTCGTTTGAGATCCAGCATGTCGATGAGCCCCCGGGGCTTCAAATCGAAACATGCACGGATCAGTTGAACGATCCGCTCCTCGGAAACGGTGCCCGTCCCGAAGGTGTTGACGCTGACGGAGGTTGGCTCTGCCGTGCCGATGGCGTAGCTGACCTGGATTTCGCAGCGCTTGGCGAGTCCGGCCGCGACGAGGTTCTTGGCGACGTAGCGGCCCGCGTACGCGGCGGAGCGGTCCACCTTGGAGGGATCCTTGCCGGAGAAGGCACCGCCGCCGTGCCGGGCCATGCCGCCGTAGGTGTCGACGATGATCTTGCGCCCGGTCAGGCCGCAGTCGGCGATCGGGCCGCCGGTTTCGAATCGGCCGGCCGGATTGATGAACGTCTTGGTATCGGCAGTGATCCAGTTGCCCGGCACGACAGGTTTGATGATCTCCTCCATGACCGCTTCGTGCAGCGTCGGGTTGTCCACCGAAGGCGAGTGGTGGGTGGAGATGACGATCGCGTCGACGGCAACGGGGACGCCCTCGACGTCGTAGCGGAATGACAGCTGACTCTTGGCGTCGGGGCGCAGAAAGTCGATCCCGGCCCGGCGTACCTCGGCGTGGCGGCGCATGAGCCGATGCGCGTAGGTGATGGGAGCGGGCATCAGCACGTCGGTCTCCGCGGTCGCGTAGCCGAACATCAGACCCTGGTCCCCGGCGCCCTGCTCGTGGTCCGGCCTTTCGTCGACCCCTTGTGCGATCTCGGACGACTGTTGTCCAAGCACGTTCAACACGCGCGTCGAAGCCAGGTCGTAGCCGCTTGCCGGATCGCCGTATCCGATGTCGTCGATGACACCCCTGGCCAGCGCCTCGATGTCCGCCTCCGCTCGGGACCGGTACTCGCCGGCCACCACGACGAGGTCGCCCTTCAGGAGTACCTCGCAGGCCACCCTCGACTCGGCATCCGCTGCGATCATGGCATCGAGAACGGCGTCGGAGATCTGGTCGGCCATCTTGTCAGGGTGGCCTTCGGATACCGACTCGGAAGTGAAAACCGAGTAGTCAGACATTGAGAAACCGCTGCGCGTGGGCCAAAGGGGGCGCATTGTACCCGTGTTGGCACTGCCGTCGGCGTTGGCCGCCGATAGTCTGGTAGGCTCAATCCGATGGCGATTCCGTTGCTCCGAGACTTCGACATCCAGGGGAAATGCGTCCTCGTCCGGGAAGACCTCAACGTGCCCGTGGCGGACGGTCGGGTGGCCAATGGCGCCCGCATCGAGGCGGCGCTGCCGACGGTCCGCCATTGCATGGCCGAGGGTGCTCGCGTGGTATTGGTGTCCCATCTCGGTCGCCCACGTCCGGGTGAGCGGGATCCGGCCTTGTCGCTTGGGCCAGTCGCCAAGGCGCTCGGTGATGCCCTCGGGCGTGCCGTTAAGTTGGTGGACGATTGGCAGGACGGAGTTGACGTTGGCACGTCCGATGTCCTGCTACTCGAGAACATCCGGTTCGAGGCTGGCGAGACGACCAACGACCCGGCGCTTGCGCAACGACTTGCAGCGCTTTGCGACGTGTTCGTCATGGATGCCTTCGGCACCGCGCACCGTACCCATGCGTCCACGGTGGGTGTTGCCGAGGCGGCTCGGGCAGCCTGCGCGGGGCCGTTGCTCGCCGCCGAACTGGACGCGTTGGGGCGCGTCCTCGACAACCCGGCACGGCCGCTGGTCGCGGTGGTCGGCGGTGCGAAGGTCTCGACGAAGCTGGCCGTGCTCGAGTCGGTGGCCGATGTCGCGGACTCGATTATCGTCGGCGGTGGAATAGCGAACACCTTTCTGCTGGCGAGCGGGGTGACGATCGGGGCCTCGTTGGCCGAGCCCGACCAGGTTGACGTGGCGCAACGCATCATGTCCCGGGTCGAGGTGCCAATGCCCGTCGACCTCATGACCGCGGCCGCCGTCGACGCGGGTCTGCCCGCCCGGCTGCGGCTCCGGGATGAAATCGGCGGCGACGAGATGGTCCTCGATGTCGGGCCGGAAACGGCACGGCGGCTGGCCGACCTCGTGGCCAATGCCGGCACGGTCCTCTGGAACGGACCTTTGGGCGTCTTCGAAATGGATCAGTTCGGAGAGGGCACCCGGGTACTGGCGGAAGCGATTGCATCCGCCGATGCCTATTCGGTGGCCGGCGGAGGCGACACGTTGGCCGCCATCGACAAATACGGCGTGGCAGAGGGCATGTCCTACCGATCCACCGGCGGCGGCGCGTTTCTCGAGTACTTGGCCGGCGAGACGCTGCCGGGCGTGGACGTGCTCGAGAGACCCCCCATTGCGTCTAATCGCCAATGATCGAGAAGCTCGAGAAGGTGCTTGCGCCGCATCGGGTGAGCACGGCCAAGGACGATCTCGACAATTGGGGCCGCGACTGGACCCGGAGTTTCGTCGTCGCGCCCTCGGCCGTCGTCTTCCCAGAGACGGTGCAGGAGGTCGTGGCCATCACGCGCTTGGCGAACGCCGAGGGTTTCGCCCTGGTGCCATCCGGCGGGCGAACCGGGTTGTCGGCGGGTGCAGTCGCCAGCCACGGCGAGGTGGTGGTCTCCTTCGACCGGATGAACCGCATTCTCGACTTCGACCCGGCCGATCGGGTTGTGCGCTGCCAGGCGGGTGTCGTCACTGCCAAGGTGCAGGACTTCGCCGAGGAGAAAGGCTTGTTCTACCCGGTCGATTTCTCGTCGTCCGGCTCGAGCCAGATTGGCGGCAACGTCGCGACGAATGCCGGAGGCATCAAGGTGATCCGCTACGGGATGACCCGCGATTGGATCGCGGGCCTCAAGGTGGTGACCGGTGCCGGCGAAGTGCTGGACCTCAACCGCGGCCTGGTCAAGAACGCCACGGGCTACGACCTGCGGCACCTCTTCATTGGCTCAGAGGGAACTCTCGGGTTCGTGGTCGAGGCCGACGTACGACTTACGGAGCCGCCCGTGCCGAGTCGGGTCATGGTGCTGGGCGTCGACCGGATGAATGACATCTTAAGCGTACTGAGGCGTTTCCAGGCTGATATGACGTTGTCGGCGTTCGAATTCTTCTCGGAACTCGCCGTTGAGAGGGTGACTCGACACCGAACCCTTGCGCGCCCGCTGGCATCGTCGTCGGCCTTCTACGCCTTGCTGGAGTTCGATGCCCACGACGAGTCGGCGGCACTGGCGGCCTTCGAGGACTCGATGGCGTCAGGTTGGGTGAGCGACGGCGTGATGAGCCAATCGGATGCACAAGCGCAGGCGCTGTGGGCGCTGCGTGATGGAATCACGGAGAGCATCGCGTCGGAGACCCCCTACAAGAACGATCTTGCCGTCCGGATCTCCGACGTGCCGGGTTTTCTCGACGACGTGGAGCATGCGGTGGGCCGGCTGTATCCGGATCTGGAAATCTGCTGGTTCGGCCACATCGGCGACGGCAACGTGCACCTCAATATCCTCAAGCCGCCCGGACTCACCGTGGCCGCTTTCTACGAGCGTTGCGACGCCATGAGTCCAGAGTTGTTCAAGCTGGTGGCAGCACGCGGTGGGAGTATCTCCGCCGAGCACGGCGTGGGCATGCTCAAGCGGGACTACCTTGAGTTTTCTCGCAGTGCCGCGGAGATCGAGATCATGCGCGCCGTGAAGAAGGCGCTCGACCCGAACGGCGTGATGAATCCGGGGAAGCTACTCCCGTAGGGGCGACCCTAACGCACCCGCAGGGTACTGTCGCCCGTGCCCGATACGCCGCTGGGTTCCGGGACGGAACAACGCCGCCAGACTGCTCGAACGCGCCCGTAAGGGCGCGCACTCGCCGTCAGGCCTTAAGCCCCCACCGCCCTAGGACTCCGCCGATCAACGGCGCTTGCGCGCCGTTGCTGCGGCGCAGACTCTAGGCCCGTCCCCTACGGCGCGAATTCTCGAACGCCCTCAAGCGTGCCCACTAGCACCAGATCCGGTCGATTGGCCGCGAAGATGCCGTTTTCCACGACACCGGCGAAGTTGTTGATCACTCCCTCGAAGGCGATCGGTTTACTGATGGCGAGCCCGAGCATGTCGAGGATTGCGTTGCCATTGTCCGTGACGAACCCCGGGCGCTCGCGGACCTTACCGCCGAAGACCGTCGCAAGTTGGTCAGCCAACCACCGCCGTGCCATCGGGACCACCTCCACCGGCACGCCGAACGCGCCAAGCGTGTCGACCTCCTTGCTCTCGTCGACGATGCAGATGAACCGCTCCGCGGCTGCTGCGACGATCTTCTCCCGGGTGTGCGCCCCGCCGCCGCCTTTTAGGAGGGCGCCCCCGGGTTCGAACTCGTCGGCACCATCCACGTAGACGGCAATCGTTTCGGCATCGTTTAGGTCGATGACACGAACGCCGTGGGCGGCAAGCCGCTCGGCGCTGGCAATGCTGCTCGATACCGCGGCTTCGAACCGGTCCTTCCGCTTCGCCAGGGCATCGATGAAGTGGTTGGTGGTGCTGCCCGTGCCGACGCCGATGATCGCCCCGGTGCCGAGCGACGGTACAACGGCGTCGACCGCCGCGAGCGCAACCCGCCGCTTCAGTTCGTCTTGATCGATCCGCCGGATCATTTCGGCGTCGGTTCCTCGAGCGGAAGCACGTAGCGTGCGTATTCTTCCTCGAAGACCAGCTTGTGCGGGTCGTCGATGTGGTCGATGTAGAGCTTGCCGTCCAAGTGGTCGAACTCGTGCTGGAACACCGTGGCGAGAAAGCCGTGGGCGGCGATGCGCTGCTCCTCGCCGCGTAGGTTGAGGAAGGACACGCGGATTCCCTTTGGACGCTCGACGTAGCCTCGTAGGCCGGGAACGGACAGGCAGCCTTCCCAATGGCCTTCGATGGCGGGATCGAGAATCTCGATGCGGGGATTGACGCAGACGGTCAGCGGTTGCTCTGCCAACTGGCCGTAGCGTGTCGGGCCGCCGGGAATCTCGATGATCGCGAGCCGGATGCCTTCGTTGATCTGTGGAGCGGCGAGGCCGATGCCCCCGTAGTCGTGCAGGGTGTCGATCATGTCGGCTACCAGGCGATGCAGCGCCTCGCTGCCGAGATCCTCCCGCGCAACGTCCCGGGCCGGCCGGCGCAGGGCCGGGTGGCCCATGCGAATGATCTTGCGTACCGCCATGGCCGGAGTATCCGCTATTTCAAAGAGACTTCAAAAATCCTGCCACCCGTTTTCCGTAACCACGGCGGTTAACGACACATCCGAAGACGTGGTTGGCAGCGCCGCAGCACGCTGACACTCGTGGGCGATGCCGACGCGTGCGGTATTCGGCGTTGCCGAGAAGAAACGGTCGTAGTAGCCGCCGCCCATGCCAAGTCGGCGACCGCGGCCGTCGAAGGCCACGAGGGGCGTCAGGACCACGGTGGGGGTTACGAATTCGGGCTGCACGGGCCCTTTCTTGAGTGGGGCAAGCCCCTCGCGCTCCCCGGCTGAAGGCTCTTTCTTGCGAGGGGCAAGCCCCTCGCGCTCCCCGGCTGAGGGCTCCGGGATACCGAATCGATTGTGTTCCAACGGGGTGCCGCAATGGTATTCGGCGAACCGCATCTCGCGCCCCCCGAGCACGGGCACGGCGATGACCATGCTCCGCCGCCAGCACCGCTCGATCACGTTCACGAGATCGACCTCGCCGTCGCGAGCGAGGTAGGCCGCAACCGTCGCTCCGTCGGCAAGGCGTTTCATCACCTCGTCGGCGATGGCGAGCGCATGCTCGCGTTGGTCTTCGGCCGAAAGCGCGCGACGTGTCGCGCGGTAGAACCTGCGCAGTTGATGTTTGTCGCTTGGTGGCATTCGACACCTGCGCGGGCGTGCTGCCAAGTGCAGCGCGGTTTGTCTCCCGGCGATGCGGCTGCTTGGTTACCCTGAACCGTTGCGGTTCAAGGCGGGGATCTAGGCGGCTCTTAAGGCTTCCCGCGAACTCCCGCTCACTCGAAGTTCGCGGGTCATCGGTTGGGTCTGCACACCGGCGCCGACGCCAGATCTCCTTAGGTTTCTATAACGGCTCAAGGATGACGGAAGCTGGCCGGCACCCCAGGAGACACGGCAAGTATAGACACAAAACCTCGGGCGAATGGAACAACTGCGGCGCCGGGGGGATCACGGAGCCTTGGCCGGCCCCTTGTGGGCTTCGATCGTCTCCGCCACGCGCCGGGTCAGTGCCGACACCGTCTCCGGTGTTTGTGGGTTCTCCGTACCGGCGCCGCGTTGCAGGCGTCGGTTGTCGTGGATGGCGTTGAGAGCCGCCATGACGGCGATCCGCTCCACACCGAACACCTTGCCGGCTTCGCGAATGCGGGTCATGCGTTGGTTCAGGTCGCGCGCGGCCGCCGCCAGCTCGTCGGCCTCCGACTCGGGGCAACTCACCTGGTACTCGTTGTCGAGTATCCGGATGCCGATGGTGGTCGTTGTGTCGCTCATCATCCCTACCCCAATTGCGCCACATCCATGGACTTCAGCCGGTCGATCAGTGCGTCGATCTTGCTTCTCGCCAGTTCGTTGCGCTCGACGAGATTGGACTTTTCCCTGGCCCAAGCTCGGTTCCGGTCGCGAAGGGCCCTGTTTTCGTTGGCAAGTGATTCGCAGAGCGCGATCAGTTCACCGACTTTGGTTTCGAGCGCCTTGAGGTCGTCCGCGAGCATGTTTTCTAGTTTGTCCTGATCGAGGGCACTTGTGAAGTCGTGTACGAGTCTCATTTGCGAAGCGACCGATGATGCTGACAGACTCGGGCGTCGTGGCTACTCGAGAACCGGTCTACGACGCCGCCGTGGTCGGCGCAGGGATCGTAGGTCTTGCCGCTGCGGTTGCCTTGGCCCGGGACGGATATCGGATCGCACTCATCGAGCGGACACCGCCGGAACGACTCCGGGGTGCCTTGGGATTCGACCTTCGCAGCGTCGCGCTGAGTCCCGCGTCGGTGAATCTTCTGCGCGGCTTGGGCGGCGTTGAAGAGGCGGACCTTGCGCCCATCGAGGCGATGCACGTCTGGGAATACGACGGCGCCGGGTCGCTGCGTTTCGAAGGTGAAGGTGCACTGGCATTCGTCGGCGAGAACAGCGTGCTCACGACCCGGTTGTGGAAAGTTGCGGCGGACTGTCTGGACATCCTGCCTCGAACATCGGTCAGCGGGCTCACGCTGAGCCGGGGTTCCGTGTTGCTCGAGGGGCCAGACATCGCGGCCCGTTTGGTGATCGGGGCGGACGGCGCCGAAAGCGTCATCCGCAAACTCGCCGATACGACCCTGCGCCACGAACCTCCCCATCAGGGAGGACCGCAACGCGCCATCGCGACCGTCGCCCGGGCCTCGAAATCGCATGGCGACGGCGCTTTCCAGCGCTTCGGTCGCAGCGGGCCCGTCGCGCTCCTGCCGCTTCGCGACGGTGCCGAGTCCGAGCGGGCCGTCTCGGTGATCTGGAGTACCTCGGAGACGGAAAACCAGCGACTGCATTCCTTGGACGACGAATCCTTCCGGCGGACGCTCGGCGAGGAGACGGAGGGCGTGCTGGGCGATTTCGTCGCCGTGGACAGGCGGCTTTCGTTTCCGGTCCGCCAGGCTCTGGCGGCGGACTTCAACCCCAACCCTCGGACACTGGTCATTGGGGACGCGGCGCGAACGCTGCATCCATTGGCGGGGCAGGGCGTCAACGTGGGCCTGGAGGACGTACGCGCGCTCGTCGCCCACCCGACCCATGCCGACCTGGGCGCACCCGGTCGGTGGCGCGGGTTCAGCCGGGAACGGCGCGCTCGCTCCAAGCTCATGATGGCGTCGATGCGTGCCTTGCTCGCCGCCTATTGCGGCCCCCACGCCGGCAACCCCTGGATGCGTCTGGCAAGGAATACAGGCGTGCGGTTCATCGACGCCGCGCCCGGGGTCAAGGCACAGCTGATTCGTGAAGCGATGGGGATCGGACCAATGGCGGTTCCTTAAGAAAACACTGGGCGGCGAGACATGAAACCCGCGCGCCCTGGAACGGGTCAAACGCGATGCCGGAGCCGGCAACGCGTTGTTTCCGGTCGGCGCACGAGTGGTGGACATGGCTGAACGAAGAACAGCGCTCTACGATCTGCATGTGGCCGCGAAGGCGCGCATGGTGCCCTTCGCCGGCTGGTCCATGCCCCTCCACTACGGTTCGCAACTCGCGGAACACCGCGACGTTCGTGGTGCCGCGGGCATGTTCGACGTATCCCACATGACGATCACCGACCTGGCGGGCGCAGATGCTCGCGAGCTACTCGGCCGACTGTTCGCCAACGACGTCGACAAGGCGGTGCCGGGCAGGGCGGTCTACGGTGTCCTGCTCAACGCGTCCGGCGGCATCATCGACGACGTCATCGTCTACGGCCGCGACCCGGGGTACCGGGTGGTGTCCAACGCCGCCACCCGAAAAAAGGTGCTTGATTGGCTAGGTGCCCACGCCGCCGATCTTGACGTGGACTTGCGGGAACGTGAAGACCTCGCCTTGATCGCCGTACAGGGTCCCAACGCGATGAGCGCGTTCTCCGGCGCGACGTCGATGGACGTGTCGGATCTCCGCCCCTTCTCGGTGCGCGAGCGAAACGGCTGGATGGTGGCGCGGACCGGCTATACCGGTGAGGACGGCGTCGAAGTGGCGTTGCCCGTCGACCACGCCGGGACGCTTTGGCAGCGGCTCTCCGACGCCGGGGTCGCCTGCGCGGGCCTCGGGGCGCGGGACACCCTGCGCCTGGAGGCGGGACTCCTGCTCTACGGGGAGGACATGGACGAGACGACCTCCCCCCTTGAATCCAACCTGGGCTGGACCGTGGCGTGGGATCCGCCGGAACGCGATTTCGTGGGCCGCGAGGCCCTCGCACGTCAGCGATCACGAGGACTTGAACAAGCGTTGAGAGGCGTCGTGCTTACCGGTAGGGGCGTCGTTCGCCACGGTCAGCGCGTTGAGACGAACGCCGGTGACGGAACCGTCACCAGCGGTATCTTTTCGCCCACCTTGGGGTACAGTATCGGCTTCGCGCGCCTTCCCCGCGGGGCCACCGGGGATTGTCTGGTCGAGATACGCAGCTCGAACATTCCCGGTCGAATTGTCAGGCCGCCGTTCGTGCGGCACGGAAAGCAGGTATTCAAATGAACGACGTCACATCCGACATGCGCCCGGACATACCCGACGATTTTCGATACGCGCCGAGCCACGAATGGGCGCGCGTCGAGGACGACCAGGTCACGGTGGGGATATCGGATTTCGCCCAGCAGTCGTTGGGCGACGTGGTCTACGTGGAACTGCCTCACCTTGGTGAGGAGGTGAATGCCGGCGCGGAGGCGTGCGTGGTGGAGTCGGTCAAGGCGGCTGCGGACGTCTACGCGCCGGTGTCGGGAACGGTGGTGGCCGTCAACGAAGCGCTAGAGGAAGCCCCGGAAATGGTCAACCAGGATCCCTACGGGGACGGTTGGTTCTTCAAGCTCGAGCCGACGGATCTCGAGGAAATGGACGACCTCTTGGATGCGGATGGGTACGAACAACACTGCGAGTCCGAGGACGACGAGGACTGAGCCCGCACCGTTGACCCGCACCGTTGACCCGCGCCGTTTGATCCGTGCCGTTCATACCCCACACCGACGCCGACGTTCGAGCGATGCTGACGCGCATCGGCGCGCCATCCATCGACGCGCTCTTCGACGAAATCGAACCCAGCCTCAGGACCTCCCGTTTCGATGGCATCGACGAAGGTGTCGACGAAATGACCATTATCCAGGAGATGGCCGAGCGCGCGCGACGCGACGAGGTAGGGCCGTGCTTCACAGGGGCGGGATGCTACGACCATCACATCCCGGCGGCGGTTTGGGACATCGCCGCACGGGGCGAGTACATGACGGCGTACACGCCCTACCAAGCCGAGGCGAGCCAGGGGACGCTGCAGCTCATCTACGAGTACCAGACGATGATCACCGGCTTGACCGGGATGGACGTCTCCAACGCCTCGGTCTACGACGGCGGATCCGCGTTGGGCGAGGCCGTGCTCATGGCCGTGCGGGCCAACCGGGCCCATCCATCGAACAGGACCGGAGGACCTCGCCGCATCGCCGTTGCGGGCGCCTGCCACCCGCACTATGTGGACGCAGCAGCGAACATTGCGCGCAACCAGGGCATCGAGTTGGTGCCCACAGGGACAAGAGACGGACGCGTCGACCTCGACGCCCTGGCGAGCATGACCGGCGAACGGCTACCGGTTGCCGTGATCGTCCAGCAGCCGAACTTCTTCGGCCTGATCGAGCCGGTCGACGAGATCGCGGACTGGGCCACCGCCAACGGCGCCCTGGTGATCGCCGTCGTGAATCCCACGTCGCTCGCGCTCTTGAAGCCGCCCGGCGAATGGGGGACGAACGGAGCCGACATCGCTTGTGGAGACGGTCAACCGCTGGGAATACCGATGGCATCGGGAGGTCCCTCTTTCGGCTTCCTTTGCACACGCTTGAGCCTCGTCCGTCAGCTTCCCGGACGCCTGGTGGGACGTACCGTGGATCGGCACGATCGATCTGGTTTCACGCTGACCCTGCAGGCGCGGGAGCAGCACATCCGCCGCGGCAAGGCCAGGTCGAACATCTGCACGAACCAGGGGCTCTTGGTGACGGCGGCGACGATCTACCTCGCGATCGTGGGCGCGGTCGGCCTTTCCCGGGTGGCGTCCCGGTGCCACGAACGGACCCGGCAGTTGGTTCGGACGCTGACCGCGGTCAATGGCGTCCAGTCGCGGTTTGCCGGACCGTATTTCCACGAGCACGTGATCGACGTGGGACAGCCGGCGGAGGGCGTCGCCGACGCCGTCGCAGAACTCGGGATCATCGGCGGACTGCCGCTCGGCCGTTACTTTGCCGATCTTCGGAACTGTCTGTTGGTGTGTGCGACCGAGAAGCGGACGGACGCCGATATCGCCCGTTACGGCGACGCCTTGCGACAGGTGCTTAACGGATGAAACCCGGCGAAACGGTCTTCGACATCGGCACACCGGGGCGCCGGGCGAGTGCCCAGGCGCCGGCCCCGGGGGATACATCGGACTTGCCCGCGACTTGCCTCCGCAACGCGCCGCCGCGACTTCCGGAAGTCTCCGAACTGCAGGCGGTGCGCCATTACACGAATCTGTCCGCCAGGAACTTCTCGATCGACAACCAGTTCTACCCGCTCGGCTCCTGCACGATGAAGTACAACCCGCGCGGGGCGCATCGCGCCGCCAGCCTGCCGGGGTTCCTGAACCGCCACCCACTTGCCCCTGATTCGGCGAGCCAGGGATTCCTGGCATGCCTATACGATCTGCAGGAGATCCTGAAGCACGTCACCGGCATGGCCGCGGTATCGCTGACGCCGATGGCCGGGGCCCAAGGCGAATTCGCCGGGGTGGCGATGATTCGCGCCTGGCACGATGCCCGGGGCGATGACGGGCGCGAGGAGATTCTCGTGCCCACCGCCGCGCACGGAACGAACCCGGCGACGGCCGTGATGTGCGGCTACCGGGTTCGCGAAGTGGCTGTGGGTGCCGACGGGGACATGGACATGGCGGCGCTCAAGGCGGCGCTCGGCGAGCAGACCGCCGGGATCATGCTCACCAATCCGTCCACCTGCGGCGTCTTCGAACGCCGTATCCGGGAGATCGCCGACGCCGTGCACGACGCTGGCGGGTTGCTCTATTACGACGGTGCCAACCTCAACGCCATCCTCGGCAATGTGCGTCCCGGCGACATGGGATTCGACGTCTTGCACATGAACCTCCACAAGACCTTCGCGACTCCCCACGGTGGCGGTGGACCTGGCGCCGGCCCGGTTGGCGTCGGCGAACGACTCATGCCGCACCTTCCGACGCCCGTCGTCGCCCGGGACGGTGATCGCTACCGTTGGGTAGACCGCGACGAGATCCCGGGTTCGATCGGCCGCCTGTCCGCCTTCATGGGCAACGCCGGCATCCTGCTGCGCGCTCTGGCCTACGCCCGGATGCTCGGTCGCGAAGGCATGCGCCGCGTCGGCGAATACGCGACGCTGAACGCCAACTACCTGATGGTGCGACTGGCCGACGCCGGCTTCGAACTGGCCTACCCCGAGCGACGCGCCAGCCACGAGTTCATCATCACGTTCAGGAACGAGGCGAAGACTATGGGCGTCACCGCCATGGATTTCGCCAAGCGACTGCTCGATTTCGGTTTCCATGCGCCGACCACCTACTTCCCGTTACTCGTCGCGGAGTGCTTCCTCATCGAACCCACCGAAACCGAGACCAAGGAGGAACTCGATGCCTTCGTCGACGCCATGGTGCGCATCCGCGCGGAAGCCGAGACCGATCCGGAACGGGTGAAGACGGCGCCGCACACCCTCCCGGTCAGCCGGTTGGACGACGTCAAGGCGGCGCGGGAACTCGACTTGACATATTCGGGCGTCGAGCGCTGACAATCCCCAAAAATGTAGCCCCTTGAGTCACATGCGTCGTAGGGGCGACCCTATCGCGCCCGCTAGGGCGCGCGGTCGCCCGCGCCGGACGCACGGGTCAACCCGCCAACGGGACGGACAAGCCCGTCCCCTACGGCTCGTTGCTCCTTGCATGTCCGCGGGGCGGCATTGGGGCGTTACTTGGTCGCCGTCAACTCGAAGACGAGGGGCAGAAAGTCACCGTCGAACGGCAACCGCCAAAGGCCGTCGTCGCCCTGGGTCATTCCCGGGAATTGCCGGTAAAGGGTTGCCGGGTGTTCGGCGAACGAGGCAAGGCGTAGGCCGGCGTTGAGCAACGCAGTCAGGATCTCCCCGATGCTGTGTTGCCACTCGTGGCACGCCGACTCGATGGGTTCGTCACCGGCATAGGACGGCACGCCGCCGGGGAAGGACATTCCTTGAGGATTCGGGAAGTAGCCGTAGCGAACCCTGAGATCCTGGCGTGAATTGAGAGTCGTTTCGTCGTCGAATACCTGGCTCGCCGGATGGATGTCCAGGAGATAGAAGAGCCCGCCGGGCTTGACGTAGCGCGACACCACTTCGGCCCAGCCGTCGAGGTCGGGAAGCCAGGCGAGTACGCCCATCGCCGTGTACACGACATCGAACTCGCCGTCGAGAACTCGGTGTAGATCGTAGACGTTCGATCGGATGAACCTGGCATTGAGACCGACTTGGTCGTTCAGGTCCCGGGCGAGCCGGATGGCATCGTCGGAGATGTCGATGCCGGTGGCCTTCGCGCCGAGCCTTGCCCAGGACAGCGTGTCGAGACCGAAGTGGCATTGCAGGTGGAGAAGAGACTTGCCGCGTACGTCGCCGACGCGAGCACGTTCAAATCGGTTCAGGGTGATCCGGCCGGCCTTGAAGCCGGCCACGTCGTAGAAGTCGGAACCCGCGTGTACCCGCGTGCGCTCGTTCCAGTTGGCGCGATTCAGCCGGATACGCGACGCGACCGCTTCGCGGTCGCCCCGATAATTCGCTGCGCTAATTCTCCCGGCGGCGGGGCGGCGCTGACCGCTAGGCGACAAAGGAGGGTCTTGT
>JAPPKV010000089.1 GCA_028819775.1 Gammaproteobacteria bacterium
GTGCTCGCACCGACGGATACCGGCGCGGGCACCGGACCGATCCAGTTGACACGCCGCGCCGCTCGAGCTCCTCGAAACGCCGAAGCACTTCACCGTCCCGGTCGTCGAGGCGCTGCGCAATCTCCGCGAACGGCCTCTCGCAGATCGGGGAGTCGTGCCGGCACGCGTCGAGCAGTTGCCGGTCCAACCCGTTGAGGACCGGCGCTTCGCGAGAGACGGACCTTGCGCCTCCTCTGCGGGCCCTTGGGAGGCCCGGCGATCTCGGCAGATTCGTTCCGCGATCCGGAACCCCTGACTGAGGGCCAGAAGTGCCGGCTGTACCCGGGTTCGCTCGCCGCGACCAGACGACGCGTGATCCGATCCGGCCGGTCTGGCTCTGGGTAGTCGCAGTCGACATTCCAGCACCTCCGCCTATGGTCTGACTCGCGTCCGGACTATAGGCGTGTCGACAGATGCTGTCTTTCCGGCCCTTTACCTACGTATGAATACGGATCGGGACACGGTTCTTCGCCGGCGCGCGTTCGCAGGAAGCGAGGCTGCAACGCTTCGCAAGGCCGGAACGCCGCAAGTCCTACGTTGAGCCGCTTGTCGGCAGGGTGTCGCTACCAACCGGGTCAATCCCGGCTACGAGCGTCATCCGCACCAGATGCGAGAGGCTGTCCGCGCCCATCTTCATCATGACGTTCCGGCGGTACACCTCGATGGTCCGGGAGCTGATGCCCAGCTCGCGCGCAACGAGCTTGTTGGTCCTTCCCAGCGCGAGCCGTTCAAGCACCTGCCGTTCGCGCGGGCTCAGTTCCCGCAGCCGGGTCCCGATCTCGGACCGCTCGCGTTGGTCCCGCCGGTCTCTGCGGTCGACATCGATGGCCCGCCCCACACTCTCCAGCAACTGCTTGCGGCTTACCGGCTTTTCGAGGAAATCAACCGCTCCCGCGCGCATCGCCTGCACCGCCATGGCGATGTCCCCGTGGCCGGTGAGAATGACGACCGGCAGCGTCTCGCCACGTTCGTTGAGACGCCGCTGAACCTCCAGCCCGTCCGGTCCCGGCATCTTGACATCCAGCAGGACGCACGCGCCGAGGCCGACATCCGAAGACTCGAGGAAGTCAATTCCGGATTCGAACTGGGCCGTTCGATAGCCCGCCGTCTCCAGGAGCGCGCACAGCGACGTGCGCACTGCATCGTCGTCGTCGACCAGGAATATCAGTTCGCCCGGCATCTCATTTGAACGATTCGTCGAAGACTGGAACCGAAAAGCGAAACGTCGTCCCGGTCTGGGTGCAGCTATCGACCGTGATCCTGCCGCCGTGCGCCTCGACGATCGTGCGGCAGATGGAGAGCCCGATGCCGATGCCCTCCGGCTTGGTCGAAACGAACGGCTCGAAGACCCGCTCTCGAACTTCCGGCGACAACCCGGGCCCGTTGTCGCTGACGACCACGTCGACTGCCGCTCGGCCTAGCGCCGTCTCGACCGTGATGGCGGGAGTCTCCGAGTCGCTCAGGGCATCGATGCTGTTGCGGACCAGATTGAGAACCACCTGCTGGATCTGAACATGGTCGATGAGGACCGAGGGAAGTTCGGGGGCGAGTCTCAGCTCGAGGTCGATTCCGTCGGCTACCGTTCCCAATGTCGCCAGCCGGCAGGTCTCCTCGACGACGACGTTGATGTCCTTCACGGAACGCTCGGTGTCTCCTCTGCCGGTGAACTCGCGCAGCAGCCGGATGACGGCGCCCGCCCGCAGGGACTGGGCGACGGCCTGGTCCATGTATTCGCGAACCTTGGCGGGCATCTCGCCGGCACCTTGATCGATCAACGCGGCGCTGGCTTCCACAAAGCCGACTACGGCGGACAACGGCTGGGTGAGCTCGTGCGCCAGAGCCGATCCCATTTCGCCGACGGCACTCGCCCGCGCTACCTGCATCAGCTCCGACTGAAGCTCTTCGATGCGCGCGCGGGTTCGCAGCGTCTCCGTGAGGTCGTGGAGCGTACCGATGAAGAGTGTCGCATCGGCGTCGTCGCGTAGTTCGCCTACGGAGAGGCGGAGCGGGACGGTCGCACCGTCCTTGCGCCGCCCCGTCACATCGCGGCCCTTTCCGATAACCCTCGCGTTGCCCGTCCGAAGATAGTTTTGGATGTACGTGTCGTGATTCCGCCGGTCCCTTGGGGTCATGAGCAGGCTGACGTTGTTCCCAAGAACTTCGTCTGCGGAATACCCGAACAGCCGTTCGCAAGCGGCGTTGTAGAGCAGAACCGTCCCGGACGAATCGATCACGACCATGCCGTCGAGCGCCGCATCGACCACTCGACGGAGCTTGTCCTCGCCGAGGATGGGCGGTGATTCGGAGGCTCGTGCTTTGCGACTCAACGCCATGGGAAAAGGCATGTGGGGCGCTCGCGGCGGTCCGTGTTCAGCCGTTGGCCAACGCCTGCAACAGAGCAGTCGTCCTGGCAAAAGAACCGCGGCTGTCGTCCCCGGCGGGATAGATGCTGGCGATGACTTCGGTGGCTCCCGCGTCGAAATAGGCTTGGAGTTCAGCCGTCACCTCGTCCTCGTTGCCGACGACGGCGATCTCGCCGGCCTGGTCGATGCCTTCGGCGTCGAGTTGGCGGCGGTAGTTCGGGAGTTGGCCGTACCCCGCGAAGATCTGCACTGCGCGGGCGGTGGCCTGCGCCTTGTCGTCATGGACGCAAACGGGCAAGGCCGCGATGACGCTCGGCGATTCGCGCCCAGCGTCCGCTGCCGCCTTCGTGATTCTCGGTGCGGTGTGGTTGGCGATGGTGTTCTTGCCCACCATCCAGGTGACCGTGCCGTCGGCGACCTCGCCGGCGGCTTTGAGCATCAGCGGTGCCAAGGCGGAGACCACGACCTTGAAGGGCGATGCGTCGGGACAGGCGAAACCGGTACGCACTCGGTACGTCTCGCCCTGGAAATCCACGCGGCCCTCGGTTCCCAGTGCCTTTAGTACGGTGACGTATTCGCGCATGTGGAGCGCGGGACGGTCGTAGGTGAGACCCAAGGCTTCGATGCCGGGGGCGTGCGACGGACCGACTCCGAGTACCAACCGACCGCCGCACAACGCGTTCACGGTTGCCGCCTGTTGCGCCAAGGCGCTGGGGTGGCGTGGATAGGAAGGCACCACGGCCGTGCCGAGTTCAATGCGGCTCGTCTGCTGGCCCGCCAACGCCAACATCGTCAACGCGTCGAAGGTGCCCACTTGGGGCGTCCAGTAGCTCGAAAACCCCTGGTCCTCCTTCTCGACGACCTCGTCCACCAAGCTTGCCAGTGGTTTGCCTCGCCTGACGTTGCCGCCGTAGATGCCTATTCTCATCGGTGCTCCTTGTCTGCCGGCGCCGCCGGGTGTTGCTCACTTCGCGAGGATGATAGACGATCTTGGTCCGACACCTGCGTGAGGAGATCCGATGGCACGCGCACGGTTCTCTCTGGCACTTGCCCTATTGGCCGCGTTCTTGGCCCAGCAGTCCGTGGCGCAGGGGGTCGAGTTCCACGACCTGGCTTTCGACCAAGCGGTCGAACGGGCCGCCGCCGAGAACAAGCTGGTGTTCGTTGACTTCTTCGCCACGTGGTGCGCGCCCTGCAAGGAAATGGACGCCACCACGTTTCAGGATCCCGAGGTCGCCGACTGGCTCGCCGAACACACCGTGGCGTTGAAGGTGGATGCGGAGGCGAACGAGACGAACGAGGCACTGGCGAAGCGGTTCGGGGTCCGATCGTTCCCCAACTACGTGTTCATAGCCCCGGACGGGAAGCTGATGGACCGCATCGCCGGGAAGCGTTCACCCGAGGAGTTCATTGCCGTTGGCGGAAGTGTGCTACGTGGCGAGAATGCCGTCGACCGCGCTCGTAGTGCACTGGCGACCGGCGACCCCAACGATCCGATGTTGCGTTCTAGGTTGGCCGATGCGTACGTGGAAATGGGACAGGATGAGGACGCGCTCGAGGGGTATCTCTGGTGTTTCGATGAAGGCGAGAAGCATCGAAAGAGCTATCACGGCGTACGGCTATCCTTCCTGTTGAGCACCATTGAGCGACTTGGACGTCGGTACCCACCCGCACGAGAAGCTCTCGTCGAACGTCGTCAGGTGGCAGAACAACGCATCGTCGACGGTTCCGCCGAGTACGAGGACATCGCGGTGTATTCAAGCATCAACAGGGTCTTCAATGATGGGTGTACGACAAATCGTTGGTGAGTGGGCGCTAACGTCGTCATGCGGCGATC
>JAPPKV010000192.1 GCA_028819775.1 Gammaproteobacteria bacterium
CTTCGTAGCCGTTGTTGTACGAGCGTCGCAAGATGAAGTCGAACTCGTTGTCGGCTGCCTGCCAGGTGTAGCCCACCTCGAGATCGACGCCGTCGCGATTCACCGCCGAGGCATTGATCCATCTTTGGTCCACCACGTAGATGTCTTCTGCGGCGTTGTAGATCACATTCGAGGGCAGTGCGTCGAGGTCGACGATCGGGACCCTCAGCTTGACGATGCGATCCACGAACTCCGTATCGCTCCAACCGGCCTTCAAGTAGGCGCCCGGCAGGAACGGCGGCGAAAACTCGACCGACAGGCTCGTCGTATCGGCGGTCTCGGGAGTCAGTTCGTCGTTGCCGCCCGTATATTCGATCACGTTGCCACGCAGTGTCGTGATCGCTCCGCCACCGCCGTCAACGTAGTACCAGAGGAAAGCGTTGGGATTCGACCGCACTCGCGAGAGCAACTGGTTCAACTGCGGGGCGACGAAGGAAGTCGACACGTCGGCCTTCAACCGTAGGCTGTCCGCCGGCTGGTAGATCATGCCGAAGCTCCACGTGGTCTTGCTTCCCGGATCCGCCGCGTCAAGCGTGCCGCCCTCGTTGGTATCGGTCTGCCGGTATTCCACGTCCACGTTGGAATACGAGTCGTACCGGGCCGAGAAGGTCAGCATCAGGCGTTGGATCAGATCCGAAGCATTCCCAGCGCCTACCAACGGGACCAGCCCTTCAAAGAACACCGCTTGGTTGTCACGCGCAATACGCGTATCGAATGGAGAAGTGCCCGTAGCGGAGGAACTGGATATGTATTGGAAGGTGCTGAACTCGGAGAAGGAGTCAAGCACGTCCTCCCGGAAATCGTAGCCAAAGGACAGCGAGACGCTGCCGCCGGGCAGATCGAAAATGCGGCCTCGCACGAGCGCTTCGAACCGAGTCTGCTCATTCCCGTAGCCCGCATCCACGTCCGGAATGATCCAGGGGCTGATGTCGCCGAACGGATCGATGGGATCAGGCGGTGCCCCGTAGACCGAGCATTGGCCGCCAAAGAACGTGGAATACCTGTAGCGCGTGCCACCAACCCGGGCTTGCAGCGCTTGGCAGGACGCCTCGTCCTGTCCGAACTCGCGGGCGATTATGGACTCGGTGACGCCGTCGCTGTTTACGCCGAGGCCGTAGGCGGGATCGCGGACGTTCAGCCGCGTGGTATCGCCCTCCTGGCGGGACAGACCGTATTCAACGTGCCACGTCCAAGCGTTGACCGAGCCTTCGAGGCCGACGTTGGCAAAAAGATCGTTCTGTTCCGACTCGAAGGAACTAGGAGGCTGATCGACCGCGAGGCCTGTCAGGTCAACCCACCTGCCGAATGGATTGAAAGGACTACCGGCGTGTAGCCTGCCGCTTCGATGGTTCAGGCCGTTGTCCGAGTTGGAATCCTTGGTCCCCAACCGCAGGTCCGCGTGCAAGACCATCGTATCGGTGATGTCTTGGTCGACCCCAATGTGGACCACACTGTTGGTCTGTTCCGGTATCAAGCTGTAGCCCACCTCGGCCTCTTCGCCCCAGTGCTGTTCGCCGAACGCGTCGATGCTCTGCAGATCGTCCGTGTGGCGGAAGCCCAAGGGCAGCGTCAGGTCGTTGTGACAGGTCGCGCGAGCCTGGTCGTCGGCGCTCAAGGCCTGGTACTCGGCGTTGGTGAGTAGACGTCCGTCCAGTCCCCAGAGGATCGCCGTCAGGGGAGTGCAGGATTCGTCGTAGAACCATGTCCACACCCGGACCTGCGGCCCCGCAGCGGTATTCTTCTGCCGGGTGGTAAGCAACGTCGAACGGTTGGTGAGGATGATCGACTCGCGCAGAGACGAGTCCAGCCCGCTGTCCTGGTAGCGCTCGAAACCCACCTTGGCACGTCCGCCGTCCCAGGAGAAGCCGCCCGCGATACTGACGCGCGCTTCGTCGAATCCGCTCTTGTGGGGACGGGCGTAGTCCACATCCACTTCGACGCCCTCGTAGTCCTTGCGGGTGATGATGTTCACCACGCCGCCCACCGCGTCCGAACCGTACACCGCAGACGCGCCGTCGAGCAGAACCTCGATGCGCTCCACCATGGACAGCGGAATCGTCGAGATGTCGGTTACGCCGCCGAGGATGCCGCTGTATCCCACCCGGCGGCCGTCGACGAGAATCAGCGTCGATTCGCTGCCCAGCCCTCGCAGGTTCACGGTCGCGGCCCCGGTCTTGTTGTTTACGCCGTTCAGCTGGGAACCGTAGGTCGAATTCGTGGGGTTGGTGTTCTGCGGTAGCTGCTGAAGTACCCGCGGCAGCGTGAACTCGCCCGTGGCGCGAATGGCCTGTTGGTCGAGTACGATCACGTTGCGCGACAGTTCCGACGGCTCGCGGGCGACTCGGCTGCCTGTCACTACGACGGTCTCGACCGGGCCTTCGGCCTCAGCCGGCTGTGACTGCTCCTCGGCTTCGGTCGTCTCCTCGTCATCGGCCTCCTGGGCGACCGCGACAGCCGCTGCGAGTGAAACCACCAGCGCAATGGGCCATCCCGCTAGAAATGGAAGCCTTGCCTTAGAAGAAACATGTGTGCTGCGACGCCTGAGCGTCCGTTGGTTCTTGAGTATTAGCATTGCATCGTCCCCTTGTATGCCTATGCCGTATGGTCGAATTTTGAGAATAGCAGATTACGTCTTGTCGCCCTCTCCGGAGCCATGTGCATGCCCCAGCGAGCAGGTAGTCAGTTCAGCAACTCCTCGAGTTTCTCATCGAGCTTGTGGCCTCGCAGATCCTTGGCGACGATGTCGCCGGTCCCCGAGTCCACCAGGTAGTTCTTCGGAACACCCGTGACGTTGTAGACGGTAGGCGCCTCCGCCTCTGGGCCCATCCCGAGGTTGATCCAGGGCAGATCCTCCTCGTCGGACGCCTCCTCCCAGGCTTCGCGATCATCGTCGATCGTGAACGAAACGATCTCGAATCCCTTTGGGCGGAAGCGGTCGTAGGCTTCCTTCATGTGCGGTATCTCGACGCGGCACGGACCACACCAGGACGCCCAGAACTCGAGCAGCACCAGACTGCTGTTGGCGCGGACGTCGGCCAAGTTCACGGCGGCGCCTTCGAGGGTATCGGCCGTGAAGTCGCGGATATCGGCGCCGATCGCGAAGCGCCGCCGTTCCTCGGCACGCTTGGCGGCACCCTCCTCCGCCCTGGCGAGGCGCTCCACCACCCATTGATCGCCAGGCGTCAGTTCCGCCAGCCCGCGCAGCGCGTCGAGCATCCAAGGTCCCGAGAGCCACGTCGTCTCGATTGTCAGGCGACGCACCATTGGATCGGGGTGGGATGTGGCGATGTGCGCACGCCCTTCCGACTCAAGCGACAACACCTTGTTCTGTGCCTCCGCGGCGAGATCCAGTCGGCGTCTCTTGTCTTCCTCCGACTCGCCGTCCACCGGCGTGTACAGCCGCGTCTGGTCGGCTTCCGCTGCCTTGTAGTCGTCCGAGAGACGCCACGTGTTGTAGACGGCATCGTTGTATGCGCCGCCTTCGATCACGAAACGCCCGCGACGGGACATCGTTAGCTCGAGCTCCCCGGCCTCCAGAATGAAACCGTTACCCTTGACGGGCGCCATCCGGTGGCCCTCGGGAGATACGGCGTTGAGGACGTAGAAGTAGACCCTTCGAGGATTGTCGGCGACGGCTTCCAACCGGAACTTGCCGTCCGGACCGATCGGCGCCTTGGCCACGATGTCGAGGGTCGATTCGATGGATGGCGGCTTGTCCCCGGGCTTCGAGACGGCGGTCGCCGCGGTCATCATCGATCCCCCGCCGGCCTGCTTGGGATTCCACACGACAAAATCCCCGTTGGCATATAGCGCCGACACGTCGCCTTCGAGCACCATGACCGGCGGCTCGTCGGCCAGAGCAGGTGCCATGGCCGCCAGCGCCAAGATCAAGCCCAGTGCCCTACTGCCCATATGCACGACCCTACGGGGCCTCGGTTGGTGCCGGACTTTGCGCCCCCGCCACGTCGATTGGAACTGAAACCGACTCATTACCATGTCAAAACCTTGCATAAACGTTACCGAAACCTTGCGGAAACCTTACCAGACCTCGGCGGCACGAACCGTTCCTCGTCGTGTGGAGTGTCCCCAACCGTGTGCGGCGCGCGTCAACTCAGCATATTCCAATAAGAAAGTGAGCCTATCCGCGCGGCTTTCGTGGCGGGGA
>JAPPKV010000372.1 GCA_028819775.1 Gammaproteobacteria bacterium
CTCGATCGCGGCCGCTGGGCGCGCCGGGACGGGACAAGCCCGTCCCCTACGATCCATGTTCCCTGCGCGTGCGACGCGGCACGGGGCGTTACGAGCGACTCCAGTCGAACACGGCGGCAAGGTACTCGTCGTGCTTTTGTGTCAGTCCCGTGTAGATGTCCTGGCAGTCCGCGGGGGATGCCAGGTGGGTCAACAGCGGTCGAACTTTGAGTCGGGAAGCGGCGATCCAGTTGACCACGTTGGTGAAGTTCCCGACCAGGCTGTGGCGGACCCGGTCGACTTCATGGGGTGGCCATCGCGCCGATAGCGAACCGATCAAACGGATGCATTGGGAGTGGATCTTGCGGAGCATCGGCGTCGCGTCGAAGACGGCGGACGCATAGGGACTGCCCAGCGAAATCGTCTCGCCGTAGGCGCGCGTCAAGAGGACCGCCTCGGCCAGCAACTCGCTGCGACCCGTTGCGTCGACCGCAATCTGGACACCCCGGCCCCCGGTCCACTCCATAACGTGTTTTCGAAGGTCGGTCTCGTTCGGATTCGCGACTTGGATGCCACAAGCCTTCGCCTTCTCGACACGGAACGGACTGATCTCGGAGCCAATGACATCGGCACCCGCTAGTTGAAACAACTGCGCTGCCAAGTTTCCGATCACGCCCAAGCCCATGACCAGCACGGTGTCGCCCGGCTTGACCGACGAGGAGTAGATGGCGGTGACGGATATCCCGGCCATTCTCGCGAAGATCAGTTCCTCGCCTGGGAGGTCCTCGGGCAGTGGTACGGCGAACCGTCCGGCGTTCGCCTTGACCATCGATGCGTGGGGTGATCGGGTCAGTACGCGGTCACCGGGCTTGCACAATGTGACGTCGGCACCCACCTGCAGCACCCTGCCGATCTGACCGTAGCCGGTGATTTGCGGGTAGGGAGGGTCGCTCGGCTTGGGCCTTGTATTGTCGGTGCTCTCGGGATCGTTGGTGGCACCACGTGGCATGTGGGTGCTGCCGTCGAAGCCAACGCCTGGAAGTCCCATGAAACCGCGCCCTTCCGTCCCCGGACTGACGATGGTGAACTCTGTCTCGACGAGTGCCTGGTGTGGTTTGAGTTCGTCGCTGAGCTCCCGTTCGAGCAGTTCGGCGCGTTCGACCCCGGTGAATATGATCTGTCGCATCTTCATGGTTTGCTCCCGTCGGAACGCTCGAGCGACGTCAACGCGGCCGTCAGCTCGCCCGATAGTCGTGTCCTGTCCGCTTCGTCGAGCAGCGAGGCTTCGAAGGAGTTGCGTGCGAGCTTCACGACATCCGCCTCCCCTAGACCGAGCGCTTCGGCAACGGCTACGTAGTTGTCGTTGACATAGCCCCCGAAATACGCCGGGTCGTCGGAGTTCACCGTGACCACGAGGCCGAGTTCGAGCATCCGTTTCAGCGGATGGGATGCCATGTCGTCGACGAGGCAGAGCTTCAGATTGCTCAACGGGCACACCGTCAACGGAATCTGGCGGCGCACGAGCTCGGCGACTAGGTCGGGGTCGTCGAGGGCGTTGTTGCCGTGGTCGATGCGCACGACTTCGAGGACATCCAAGGCTTCGCGGACGTATTCCGCCGGCCCTTCCTCGCCGGCATGCGCGACGGGAACGAATCCCGCCTCTCGAGCACGCCGGAATACCCTCTCGAACTTCCGCGGGGGATTGCCGCGTTCGCCCGAATCGAGGCCCACGCCGACGAGTCTGTCTCGGTGGGGCATGGCCGCCGCCAACGTCTCGAGGGCGTCGGATTCGTCGAGATGACGCAGGAAACACAAGATCAGACGCGACGACAGCCCGAACTTGCGCCAGCCATCCTCCAGTGCACCGCAGATGCCTTCGACGACCGTCGGGAATTCGATACCCCGGGCGGTATGGGTCTGCGGGTCGAAGAAGATCTCGGCGTGGCGGACGTTGTCGTCGCGGGCGCGTTCGAGGTACGCCCACGTCAGGTCGTAGAAGTCCCGGGATTCGATCAACACGCCGGCGCAGGCGTAGTAGACATCCAGGAACTCCTGGAGGTTTGCAAAGCGGTACGCGGCGCGTAGTTCGTCGACCGACGAATAGGGCAGTGCAAGGCCGTTGCGTTCCGCGATGGCGAACGCCAACTCCGGTTCCAGCGTGCCCTCGATGTGCAGATGCAGTTCCGCTTTCGGCACCTTGGCAACGATGCTCCTTAAGTCGGACATTGGCACGGTCAGCAGGTGCAGTCAGAGGTCGACGACCGCGGCGAAGCCGCCGTAGATCATCCGGGCGCCATCGAATGGCACGGGGTTCTTTTCCATGTCGAACCGGCCATCGGTTTTCGCCAGTTCGTGAAACCGATCCATGCCGATGTCGCGGGTCGCCTTGTCCGGCCATTCGATCCAGGAGAAAGCGACCGTCTCGTCGTTCCTCGCCTGCACCGCCTTGCGGAAGTCGGTGAGCGTGCCGTCGGGGACGTCGTCGCTCCAGCACTCGACGACGCGGATGGCGCCGAACTCCTTGAACAGTGCGTCGACGGCGATGGAATGGTCGATGAACTTCTGTTTGCTTGCGGTCGGAACCGCGATCACGAAACCATCGAAGTAGGCCATGGCGGATCCCTCAACGTGGTGGTCGCCGCGCCGGTTTGGCGCGCCTCTACTGCCAAAGGTTACGCCGTTCGAATACTGCCTTCAGCCTTGTGACGTGGTCGCTCATCACGCCGTCCACGCCGAGGTCGAGGAAGCGCTCCATTTCCGCTTCTTCATCCACCGTCCAAACCTGCACCGGCATGCCGCGCGCATGGGCGGCGCGGACGAACGCGGCATCGACCACCGGAATCGAGAAGCCGCCAGGGAGCGCTTGGTGCGGCGGCACCTGTGCGCAATCCGCTTCCAGATTGCCCACCCGCACACTCCAGGATTCGGCGCGCAATCGAACGACCTCGACAGGACTGCACGACGTGTAGCCGGGAGCGTCGGAGCGAACCCACCGTAGGCGGTGCGCCGAGAACGAACCGACGCAGACGCGGTCGGGGGCGTTGGTGCGTCGCAGCACCTCGATCAGCGGCCCGACGGCGTCGTCGGCCTTCGGATCGACGATGAGTCGAAGGTCGGGCCAAGCGCCGAGTACGTCCTCGAGCCGGGGGACCGGCTCGGTGCCGTTGACGCGAAACGTGGCGAGTTCCCGCCAGTCGCGAGCTGCAACGGGACCAGTGTGACGGGTCAATCGATCGACGTCATTGTCTTGGTAGGCCACGGCAACGCGGTCGCGGGTGGCATGGACGTCCGTTTCGACAACTCGGTAGCCGAGACCCACCGCATGTTCGAACGCGGCCATGGTGTTCTCCGGGCGCTCGGCACCGCCGCCGCGATGGGCGATGGCAAGGGGGCCTTCGAGACCGAGGAACGGACGCACGTGTGCCGGAGAATCTGCCATCGGCGGGATCATAGCAACCACGTGGGTCTGATGAGATCTGGCTGAGCGTCAGGCTGCCCACGAACGCATGGTCGAAGGCGCGTACAACCGGGCGTGGCGGGGATGGCGGCCAACGCGCGTGCCATTCATAGACGCTTGTGGAGGCACGGTTGGAACGGGTCGAGACGCGCCTGGACGACATTGACACCCGTTTGGGGCGCGTGGAGACGCGCCTAGACGACGTCGACACCCGTTCCCCACGGGGCGTTGTCAAGCCGTCCGGGCATCGGTCAGCCGGGGACCGCATCGGCTTGTCGCGGCGGCTTCGGCGCGCAACCGCCGGCTGGATTGACGCACGATCAGCTCGGGTGGCAAAAGCCGGGATACCACGTCGTTTCCGCGAACGAGGTCGAGCAGGGTCTCGACGAGCACATCGCCGGCGGTCGCGGTGTCTTGGCGCACGGTGGTGAGTGCCGGTGTTGCGTAGGCGATCGACGGAAGATCGTCGAAGCCGACTACCGAGATGTCGGCGGGAACGTGGTAGTTGCGGTTCCGGAAGGCCCGAATCGCGCCGATCGCGTTCAGGTCGGTAGCACAGAATGCGGCAGTAAAGCCCACGTCTCGGTCGATCAGTCGTTCGGCGGCTTCGTAGCCGCCTAGTTCCGAGGGATTGGCGGTCGCCTGCAGCCGGGGGTCCGGGTCCACGGAGTATTCCTCGTGGGCGCTTCGGTATCCGGCATGCCGGGCCTGGAATTCCGGGCAGTCGTCGGAGACGTCGCCGATGAACGCGATTTGCC
>JAPPKV010000173.1 GCA_028819775.1 Gammaproteobacteria bacterium
TCGTCAACGGTCGTCGGGCCGGGTTCGCGCCGGTCTCCAACGACGTGGGACAGAGTTTCTTCGACATCAACACGCTGCCCGTTCTCATGATCGAGCGCGTCGAGATTCTCCGCGACGGGGCTTCGGCGACGTACGGGTCCCAGGCCGTGGCCGGGGTCGCCAATATCGTTACGCGCAAACACTTCACGGGGCTCGAACTCGCCGGCGGCTACCGTGACGCGACGAACCGCGCCTACGACCTCGGCTTCGCGTCAGGGTTCGAGACGACGAGAGGCGCCATCAGCCTTTACGGCACGTGGTACGACCAGGACGAAAACTTCCGCACCGAGTTCGACTGGATGATCCCCCGCGCCATCGACCCGGACGGCGACGGGGACATCGTGGAAGGCTCGTTCGACTCGGGGCGCGGCTCGCCGGGTAGTTTCCGGCGCGCCGTTGCCAAGGCGGACGGAACGTACTCGCCGTACCAGGTCGGCGGCCTGGACGCCCCCCGCTTCCCGGATGCGGACTGCCGGGCCGGTGGCGGCTACCCGAGCGGTGCGCTGTGCCGAATGGACTTCTCGGACCAGCGCACAATGATCGCCGCCGAGCGGCGGGCGCAGCTCTTCGCCGACGCCGAGTTTCATTTCGACGGCGCTCGGACACTCTTCGGGGAAGTCGGGTACTCGGTCAACGAGGTGACCGACCGGGTGGGCAACATGCTGCTGTTCCGGGGCAACGTCGAGCGGACCAACGAGTTCTTCGTACCCGCAAACCACCCCTTCAATTTCTGGACAGATCCCGACGGGGACGGACTGCTCACCTACGTCGCGCCGTCCGACTGGAACCCGGAGCTGCACGAGGCCGTTCCGCTCGGCTACTTCGGCCGACCGCTCGGCGCAGAGGCAGCGGGAGAGAATTCGGGTGACGAGCTGCGTCAGTTCGACAACCTTCGCGTGATGGTCGGACTTGAGACCGATCTCCCCGGCGGCTGGACCGGCGAAGGCTACCTCACCCGGGCCCGGACGGATCTCGACGTCGGCTCCGAGCGCCACTGGAACGCCGCCGAGTTCGCCCGTGCGGTGGCGGACGGTCGATGGAACCCGTTCGGCACGCGGTTGGTGACGCCGGATCTGGCAACGCCCAAGACGACAGCCGACGACGCGCTCGATCCGGCGCTCGCCGGTCGGCGCGCAGCCAACGATGCGGCGACGCTGGCCGGGTTCGAGCGCGTCAGGACGGAGAGCGCCCGCAGCGTGCAGGACGTCGCGGAGTTCGTGGCGACCGGCGATGTCTTCAAGGCGCTGGGCCAACCGGTGACGCTGGCGACCGGTGTGCAGTACCGGGATCTTGGGTACCGCTTTCGACCGGACCCGTTGAACGCCGCCGGGGAGGGTCCGCAGCAGATCCGCGAGTATCCACGGGACGCGGGCCAGCGGGTGTGGGCAGTGTTCGCGGAGAGCCTGGCGTACCTCGGCGACCGCGTCGAGTTGCAGCTCGCCGCACGCCACGAACGCTATGACCAGGCCGGTGGCTCGACAGACCCGAAGATCGCCGGACGGTTCGCCGTCAGCGACCGGCTCTCGGTGCGCGCCTCCTGGGGCACGTCGTTCCAGGCGCCGAGCGTGTTCCAAGCGGCGGGCAACACCAGTTCGCGCACGCTCACCGATCCGTTCCGGTTCGACGGCCAAGGTGTCGGGCGGTGCTCGGTCGACGCCTCGGGCGCGATCATCAACCGCGGCGACAACTTCGCCGTGGCCACGGTGCTGCGGGGAGGTGGGCTCAGCCCCCAAAGCGCACGTTCGACCAACGTGGGACTGCTGCTCACGCCGTTCGACAGCTCGGCGCTGAGCGTCGACTACTGGACGCTCGACTACCGCGACGTGATCGCCCAGGGGCGCAGCTTTCAGTCGATCGTGGACGACGACTGCCGCGACGACGGGCGACCCAACGACGCCCGGATCGAGCGCGACTCCTCAGGACAGCTGTCCGTGGTGTCCACCGACTACGAGAACGTCGGGGCGGTTCGAACCGCGGGCCTCGACCTGAACGCCCGCTACGATCTTGACACGTCCGCCGGCGCTTTCCGCATCAGTGGAGACGCCACCCTTGTGACGCGCTTCGATGTGAATGCCGGCGGCGAGGGGTTCGTCGACCGCCTCGGCAGCCGCAACGACACCAACGGCTTCGCGCCCACCCCCGAACTGCGCCTCAACGTCGTCCTCGGATGGCGCCGGGGGCGGCACGAGGCCGGCCTGGCGGTCCGCTACGTGGACGCGTATACGAACGACGAGGTCGCGTCGCACCCGGAGATCGCATCGTGGACCACGCTCGACGTGAACTACGCGCACTTCGTCGACGACCTGTTCGGCGGCGAGGCAACATTCTACGTCGGTGCACGCAACCTAACGGACAGGGATCCGCCGCCACTGCCGAGCGGACGCGAGGGCGTACACCGCTACAACCTGCGGCCCGGCTTCGACGGGTTCGTCCACGACATCAAGGGACGTACGGTTTATGTGCGCTTCCGGTTCCGCGCACGGGGCTGATGCACCCTCTGGCCCCAAATGCCTGAACTACAACGACGCCCACCGACAGTGCGAGGTCGTCAAGGCGGACCGTGCCGCATTTTCACGGCTGGTTCGCGAAGCGCTTGCAGGCTGGCTAGCATCCGCTCGCACTTCTCCAACTCCTCGTTGAGGAACCTACGGTAGTACTTCGCTTTGGCGTTTGCCGTCGGGTCGCGTTCAGGCGACTGCGATTCCAGTTCACTCAGGTAGCGCTCAATCCAGCCGATCACCACGCGTAGATTCTGTTCACATTGCTCAAGATTGCCGCCGCTGCCTCCGACCGCCGATAGGCGTTTTATCGGATAGACCACGGTGATGCCGCCTGCGTCGCTTGTTGTCATCCTGCCGAACATCTCCCGGACGCACCAATCTGTCTCGTTCCTGACGTACTCGACAACCGCAGGTTCAATCTCGACGAACGGGGTCGCCGACTTGTCGGTGGTCATCCGAAACGCGCTCACTTGCTTCTCTTGTTCGACTGCATTCTGGTAGCCCGTTCCGACGAAATGCTGCCCATTGTGATAGATGCTGCCCCGGCAAACGTAACCCCGCACCATCCAACCATCGGTCAGGAGACCCCACACCGCTGCCCAGACGTGGTGTAAGAGGTTCACTACGCCGGCCGGGGAGACCTCAACGGAGATCAACGCGCTGTCGGACATCTGAGTTACGGCGTAGTCAAGAGTCCGCTCCACATACCTGGAACCCGGACACACTATCGGTCCATGCTGCGAAATCGCCTTCGCGTGTGAGGCCTGCCCCAACTTCGAACACTGCTCTAGCAAGCGAACCAAGTCAGTTTCCGACCCACTCTCAGCGGCCTCGACCTTCGACTTGAAGCCAAGGATGTCGATGAACGCAATCAGTTTCTCCCTGAACGCTCTTTCGGAGTTCACAAACGCCCTTCCCTTCCAAACCGGTGGCACCGAACGACCATTGCTGAGACTCCCGCTACGGTATCGGTAGCGCACCGCTCTTCGGCTCGCACTACGCTAAGTGCTCGCTTCCAAGCAATCTTAGACGCTCGCCTGCCTTTCAGCGATCCGCCACTGGATCGGCCGTATAGCCCTCGCTGGCTCTTCTGAACCGGGGGCGGCGTCGAACTACTCAAGCTCTGAACGTTACCGATACGCCCGGCCATTCCCGTAGTGGCCGGTCAACTGTCAACGCAGGCTCCATTGCGCGTGGATACCCGCTACGCTAACAATCCGAAGAACGCACGACACTCGCAACCGACTCGTGGCCCCGCAGACCGCCATCGATCACCCAGACCGCGCTGACCCTGTAATCACGCCGGGGGCACGGGTACTCATCCGCGACGCTGAGTGGATCGTCCGCCGAGTGGATAACGCCCCTGGCGGGTTCCAGCTTGTCTGCGACGGCGTTGACGAGCTCGTGCGTGGCCGGGAAGCCATCTTCCTCACTGCGCTCGAACCGCCGATCCAGGTACTCGACCCATCGAATACTGAGCTAGTCCCCGACCGGTCAGCCCAATTCTCCGACAGCATCCTCTACATGGAGAGCCAGCTAAGGCAGGCGGTGCCCAACGATGCCGAGATTCACGTCGGGCACACTGCCGCCATGGACCTCGTCCCCTATCAACTCGACCCAGCCCGGCTCGCTCTCGCACAACCGCGCCAGCGCATCCTGATTGCGGATGCCGTGGGCCTCGGCAAGACGATGGAAGCTGGCATCCTCGTGAGCGAACTGATCGCCCGGGGCCGCGGGCGGAGAATCCTCGTGCTGGCCGTGAAGAGCATGCTGGCCCAGTTCCAAAAGGAGTTCTGGAACCGCTTCACGATTCCGTTGACCCGGCTCGACTCCATCGGCATTCAAAGAGTCCGCAGCCGCATTCCCACCAACCATAACCCGTTCTACTACTACGACAAGTCGATCATCTCCATCGACACGCTGAAGCAGGACGCCGAGTACCGGACCTATTTGGAGCAGGCGTACTGGGACATTATCGTGATCGACGAGGCCCACAACGTGGCGGACCGGGGGACCCGTTCTCTGCGTAGTCGCCTAGCCAAGCTGCTGTCCAAGCGATCCGACACGCTCATCATGCTCTCCGCGACTCCGCATGACGGGAAGGCGAAGAGCTTCGCAAGTCTCGTCAACATGCTGGACGCCACAGCCATCGCAGACCCCGACGACTACTCGAAGGAGGACTTCCGCCCCGGCCTAGTGATCCGTCGCTTCAAGAAGGACGTACAGGATCAAGTTCAGGAGGCCTTTCAAGACCGAGAAGTGATCACCCAGCGCTTCCCGGCATCCGAAGCAGAAGAGGCGGCCTACCGGGCACTGCTAGAGGTCCGCGTCGTGGGGAGGGCGAGATCTGCAACGAACCGCGACCTGTTCCTCGTGTCGCTTGAAAAGGCGCTCTTCTCCAGCCCCGCAGCGTGCATCGAAACCGTGGACGAACGGCTCAAGCGACGGAAGCGCGAACTTACCGAGGACAACACCGAGCCGCTCCTCACAGCCGAGATAGACGCGTTGCAGGAACTCCGCACGGTCTTGGAACAAATCACGCCAAAGTCGTACGCCAAGTACCAGGCGTTGCTCGGCTCTATCCGAGACGGCCGTCCGTTTCGCTGGCAACCGGTTGATCCGGCTGACCGACTCGTCATCTTCACCGAACGCATCGCCACCCTACACTGGTTGGAGGAACGACTTGCTGACGATCTTGATCTCGACGCCACCCAGATTGAGATCCTTCACGGTGGGATGAGCGACGTGGAGCAACAGCGCATCGTCGAGGACTTCGGCAACACCCAACGCCCGGTTCGCCTTCTGATCTGCTCCGACGTGGCGGCCGAGGGCATCAACCTGCACTACCACTGTCATCGCTTGATCCACTTCGACATGCCGTGGTCGCTGATGGTCTTCCAGCAACGCAACGGGCGCGTGGACCGCTACGGCCAAACGACGACACCGCAAATCGCCTACCTGGTCACCGAGAGCGCCAACGAAACCATCCGCGGCGACACCCGCATCCTCGAAGTTCTGAAGGAGAAGGACGAGCAGGCGTATAAGAACATCGGCGACCCTTCCGTCTTCATGGAAGTCCACGACGTGGACGAGGAAGAGAAGATCACCAAAGGCGCAATCGCTGCGGGCGAATCCGCAGACCACTTCGACAGCCGCCTGACCGAGAACCCAAGTGAAGGCGAGAGTCTCCTACAGATGTTCCTTCAGCCCGAGCGGGAGGCGGCACCTGGGAGGCCGGATATGACTCCTCCACCGCCGCCGTCGCTGTTCCCAAGCGACCTCCACTACTGTGAGGCCGCGCTCCATCAACTTCAGTCGAAGCAGTCAGGGGCAGTTGGCTCGAAGGAGCGCGCGCCCAGCCTGTCGCCAAGGGTGCGTTTCGATGTCAACCGGGACTCCAAGACGTTGACACTCGACGCGCCCGAGGACTTGGTGGCCCGGTACAGCTACCTGCCGCCGGAGGTCCTTCCACTGCACCGTCGGCTAATTCTCACAACGAGCCGCCAACGTATGGCCGAGGCAGTTGAAGAGAGTCGGCGGGCCGAATCCGCATGGCCGTCACTGCAGTACCTGTGGCCGCTGAGTCCCGTCGTCACCTGGCTCAACGACCGGATGCTCGCCGCATTCGGTCGTCACCAAGCACCGATACTTGCGGGCGTGCCGGGTCTGTCGCCATACGACAGCGCCTTTCTCTTCTCAGGCTTGGTGCCGAACCGAAAGAGCCATCCTCTGGTCTACGACTGGATTGCCGTCGCCTTCCGCGCTGGCGAATCCCCCAGACTAATCCAGTTCGATGAGTTACGTGAGCGAACCGGGCTGGGCCGTGAGCCCATACCCAACCGTCAAACGACCGTCGATGTGGAAGCTATCTCCGCATTGCTTCCTGTCGCTGTGACTACAGCGCGGAGCTATTTCGTCGACAGACGGAACGCTTTCGAGGAAGGCATCAACGCCAAGCTCGACGAGGAAATCAAGGCGCTAGACGACTTCAAAGCCCGCCGTCAACAGCAGCTTCAACTCGCCCTTGACCTGTCCAATCAGGCGGAACAGATCAGACTCGGCCGCTACGAACAAGCCTGCCGGGAGACCCAGGCCGTTCATGACGAGTACCTCGAGTGGATCGAGAACACAATGACCACTGAGCCCCGCCCGTGGATCAAGGTCATCTGCGCGATGACAGCGCTGGGTGGCTGAACGCTGGCATCGACACCGCTATCGCTCCCATGACACCGCGCGCAACCCAATGGCAACGATGGTTCATCCGCGCCTTGGCGCGGGAATCCGGCAAGCGGCCGGAAGAGTGGCTACAAGAGGCCAAGGACGCGGGGGCGCATGCGTCCCCTTCAAGTCACCAAGGCTACCCCATGAACGGTCAGGAATTTCGTACGCGGAAATGACGGCGCCGATGGCGGGAAGGTTGATAGCCTGGATGCGGTTGGGGCAGATGCGACCTACCTATGCACCCAACGACCCGTCACCGGGGCGAAGACGTGCCCGGAACCCGGTCTCCTCCCCATGGAACCCACGAAAGCGGGACTAGCGAGGTGGGATGGACGTTGCCCGCATGACGGCCCAAGTCGTGGCTGGTAAGGTGCGATTGCAGTCAAAGAGCTAACGCTCAAGCCGGAGCCGAACGACGAATATCAACGCGAGCATCGTCGACCTGCGGGTTCAGGGGATCATCGACGCAAACCCTGATTGGTTCCCGTGGGGCGACGAAAACAAGCGCAAGTCGGCCGCTTTCGTGTTGCTATGCATGTCCACGGCGCTCGAAGAGCCGCTCGACGAATGCGTCGAACTGCTAACCGAGGGCGGCAACGACGCCGGCGTCGATGGTCTGCACATGGGGGACGTCGAGGAGGGCGAGTTCCACGTCACGATCTTCCAAGGCAAGTACCGCGTCAAAGACTTAGACGCCCAAGCCAACTTCCCCGCGAACAGCGTGGAGAAGACTCTGGACACGGTGCGCGTGCTGTTCGATCCGCTCCGAGCAGTGGCACTGAACGAGAAGATCGCGCCTGTGATCCAGGAGGTCCGTTCCCTCATTCGCGACGGATACGTTCCCACTGTTCGCGTCGCGCTCTGCAACAACGGCGCACGATGGGTAGCCGACGCCCAAACCCGTATCGACGAGGCCGAACGCGACTACGGCGAACAGCTTCAGGTCATCCACTTCAACCACGACGCCGTCGTACGTGCCTTGAAGCGCGGGGAGCAGATCGACGACACGCTGGCCTTGACCGGGCGGGCCATCGTGGAAGACATGAACTACATGCGCGTGCTAGTGGGGCGCGTGGCCGTACACGAAGTCGCCCGACTCTTCGACGAGCATGGCGATCAACTTCTGCAGCGCAACATCCGCCGACACCTGGGTCACGCCAACCGAGTCAACCGGGAGATCAAGCAGACACTCCTCGACGACTCGAAATCCGACAAGTTCTACTTCTACAACAACGGCGTGACAATGGTCTGCGACCGATTCGTCTATAACGCCTTGCAACAGTCCGACTATCGCGTCCAGGCGAAGAATCTTCAGGTCGTCAATGGCGGACAAACCTGCAAGACCATTCAGCAGACGTTGCACGACAACCCGTGTTTCGGCGCCGAGTCCGCTTTCGTGATGATCCGCTTGTACGAACTGCCGGAAGGAGCCGAGGATGTTGTCCGGGAAATCACCAAGGCCACCAACAGTCAAACGCCGGTCGATCTTCGGGATCTCCGCTCCAACGACGAGATCCAACTGGCACTCGCGCTCGGTATGGACGAGCTCGGCTACACGTACAAGAGACAACGCGAGGAGGCCCCGAACGGCGGCGACCGCACCCGTGTTGTCACGAGCATGGCCGTCGCCGAAGCCGTCCTCGCGGTTTGGCGGGAGCGACCGCACCAAGCCAAGTTCCGCCGTCGGGAGCTATTCGGCAAGTTGTACGATCTGGTCTTCGAGGGGTTGAACGCAGCGCAGGCCCTACTCGCCACATTGATCTACAAGGGCGTAGAGGACCGTCGAAAGACTGAGTTCGACGAAGAACCCGATTTCCTTCCCTACGCATCGCTCCACCTGGCGATGCTGATAGGACGCGAACTGCTAGGGGACGCGGGACTGTCCGAGGCGGACATCTCACACAGGAACTTCGATGAGCTAGTAGGCTCGTTGACTGAAGACGGAGACCGCTATTACGCACTGGCCCTCGACGCCCTCGAGGCAGCCCTCGTGGATTGCTACGGGGACCGTGAGGTGTCACTTCAGCAGCTAGCAGCCACGTTCCGGCGTGGCGACCTTCTGGAGATGCTCTCGCCTGAAACGTCTGCAAGCTAGCCGACGGCGGAGACCTGGGAAGGATGGCGAGAAAGGCGAGACCCCGCGCGAGACTGAACCTCGATGCGGGTTCGTTGCTCAAGGCTGGCGGGTCGGCATCGTTTACGGGCATTCAGAACGAGAACGAGTTCTACAGCCACCACTACCTCTCCGAAGTCTTCGCAAGTGACATCCAGGACACATTGGCCCGCTGGCGGGAATCCGCTGCCGAACACGAAGGCGGCGAGCCGGCACCCGACCAAGCATTGCGCACCCTAGCCCGGCCTTACCTCCAGTTCCGGCAAGACTTTTCTCGCGAACGACGACACAAGGAGCGTGTCGCGCTCCAGCGGGATTGGTACAGGCGTCTTCTCGACGTCCTGGGCTACGGTTTTCAGCCCGCAAACTACCGCCTCGACGACAACACGCCAGACCGCCGACGGCGAAGGGACGACGATGAAGTCCCCATACTCTATTGCGGGACCACCCAACAAGACACGGCCCAGCTACTGGTTCTGGGCGCGTACGATCCGGAAGGCGAAGACGAGGACCCGCTCGCCCTCTACCCCCATCGGGCGCAGTACCACGGCGAAGCCCCTCCGCCCGATGCGCTCCTGAAGGAGACATGGGAGACCATCGTCACGCGCCGACTCTTCGGGCACGATCACCCGCCCCGTTGGATCATCCTGCTCTCGCCTAGCCAGATCCTGCTGCTCGAACGCGGCAAATGGACCCACAACCGTCTTCTCCGGTTCGTCCTGGACGACATTCTGGGCCGTCGCGAAACCGCCACGCTGCAGGCCACTGCAGCGTTGCTACATCGGGACTGCCTTATCCCCAGCGAAGGCACCAGTCTGCTCGACGATCTGGACGACAACAGCCACAAGCACGCGTTCGCCGTCTCCAACGACCTCAAGTACGCGCTGCGCGAATCCATCGAGCTGATCGGCAACGAAGCGATCCGCTATCTGCGCGAGGACCTGAAGGAGCGCATCTATCGGCTGGACGACAAGCTGGCAGCCGACCTAGGGCTCGAGTCCCTGCGCTACATGTACCGCCTGCTGTTCCTCTTCTACATCGAGTCCCGTCCCGAACTGGGCTACGCACCCGTGAACACCGAGGCATACCGCAAGGGCTACAGTCTCGAACACCTGCGCGACCTCGAACTCGTTCGCCTCACCGGCGACGAGTCGCTCAACGGCTACTACATCCACGAGAGCATCCAGACTCTGTTCGGACTCATCCGCGACGGCTTCGACGGAGGTGGCGATCCAGAGATGTTGAAGGGATCCCTCCACAACACGTTCGAAATCCGCTCGCTCGACAGCGCATTGTTCCGCAAAGGCAGCACCCCGATGCTGGACAGGGTCAAGCTGCGCAACGAAACGCTTCAGCAGGTGATCCGCCTGATGTCGCTGACCCGCCCCGCGAAAGGGAGAAGCCGGCGGCGCGGACGCATCTCCTACGCCCAACTAGGCATCAACCAGCTCGGTGCCGTGTATGAAGCGCTGCTTTCGTACCGGGGGTTCTTCGCAGAGGAAGACCTTTACGAGGTGAAAGGTGCCGGGGAAGACCCGGACGAGTTGGCCAACGCCTGGTTCGTTCCTCTGAGCGAACTCGGAAAATACACAGCAGAAGAACGAGTGTTCGAGCCCAGCGCCGCAGGACCAAGGAAACTGAAAGTCCACCCGAAAGGCCGTTTCATCTATCGCCTAGCCGGACGAGACCGGGAGAAGACCGCCAGCTACTACACGCCGGAGAGCCTCACCAAGTGCGTCGTCAAGTACGCGTTGAAGGAACTCATCACCGACAACATGCGCGCTTTCGACATCCTTGATCTCACGATCTGCGAGCCGGCCATGGGTTCCGCCGCGTTCCTCAACGAAGCGGTGAACCAACTCGCCGAGAAGTACCTCGAGCGCCGACAGCGCGAACGACAGAAGCGCATTCCCCACGCGGACTACGCCGACGAACTGCAGAAGGCCAAGCACTTCATCACCGACCACAACGTGTTCGGCGTCGACCTCAATCCCGTCGCCGTCGAGCTCGCGGAAGTGTCGCTATGGCTCAACTGCATCCATAGCGACGGCCATGTGCCTTGGTTCGGCTATCAACTCGTCTGCGGCAACTCTCTCATCGGTGCACGACGGCAGGTCTACGACGGCAAGCTGCTCGGCAAGCACATCCGTCGCAAAGCCGATCGCTGGTTCAACTTCGCCCCCGAGCGCGTCAAGTCGGCCAGCCCTGAGACCGTGTATCACTTCCTGCTACCCGACCCGGGAATGGCCGACTATCGCAACAAGGCGGCAAAGCAGTACGAACCGGGCAACTTCGAGCGCATCAAGGCGTGGCGCAAGGAGTTCTGCCAGCCGTTCAACCCCGAGGAGATCGCGGAACTTCAGGCCCTTTCCGGCCGAATAGACGAGTTGTGGGAGTTGCACACGGAGCAGCTTGCCCGCGACCGACGCGAAACCGAAGACACGTTGACGGTCTGGGGAAGGGCCAAGACGATCTCACGCCGTACCGGCAACGAATGGAAAGACAGGATCCGCGACCAAGGCGTGTTCAGCAAGGGTACGCGAACGGCGAGTCCGTACCGCCGCCTGAAGCTCGTGATGGACTACTGGTGTGCGCTGTGGTTCTGGCCGATCGACAAAGCGGACGAGCTACCGACCCGCGACGAGTTTCTGAACGAAGTCAGCCTGGTCCTGACGGAGTCGGTGTATCAACCTGGCCTAGGACCCAACCAGACCGAGGATCTGTTCGGCAAGGAGTACGCGGACCACGCATGCGAGATCGCCAAGCGAATCACCGACCAGTTCGGGATGCTCGACGTAGGCAAGCTGCTTGAGCATTTTCCGCGCGTCAAGATCGTGGAGGACGTGGCGACCCGCAGGCACTTCCATCACTGGGAGCTCGTGTTTAGCGACGTCTTCTACGGTAAACGACGCAACGGCAGTGTCCGCAATGGCTTCGATCTAGTGCTAGGGAACCCGCCATGGATCAAGATCGAGTGGAAGGAGGCAGGGGTGCTTGGGGACTACGACCCATCCCTGGTTCTGCGCAAGCTCTCTGCGACCGAGTTGACCGATCGGCGCGATACCGTATTCGACCAGTTCGCAGGGTCGCGCGACACTTGGATCGACGACGTCGGAGATTCGGAAGCCACGCAAGCGTTTCTGAATGCTGCGGGAAACTACCCTGCGTTGGCGGCACAGCACGTCAATCTATTCAAATGCTTCATTCCCCAAGCCTGGATGCTCGCCAGCGAAACCGGCATTGCCGGTTTTCTCCATCCGGACGGGGTGTACGACGATCCGAAGGGCGGGAGCTTACGGCGAGAAATCTACTCGAGGCTGCGGTCGCATTTCCAGTTCGCCAACGAGCGAAAGCTTTTCACCGATGTCGACCACCACACGTCGTTCAGCGTGAACATTTATGGGCATCCGCTTTCATCGCCGCAGTTCACCCACATTGCCAACATCTATCTGCCGGCGACGGTTGATTCCACGATCGAACACAACGGAAGCGGGCGGGTGCCGGGACTCAAGGACGATCAGGGTCGTTGGAATGTCAACGGCCATCGCTCCCGAAGCTTGGTCGTGGACGAATTCACATTGGCCGCATTCGCATCGCTTTACGACGTCAAGGGCACGCCCGCTGGCGAAGCGCGGCTGCCCGCACTGCATTCGTGCGAGTTGCTCGCGGTCGTCCGCAAATTCGCCGCGCACCCACGTCGCCTCGCTGATCTCGACGGCTCGCATCACGTTCATGCCCATTGGAATGAGACGACATCACGGCGCGACGGCACGATCCGCCGGGAGACTCGCTTCCCCTCCCACCTTCGGGAGATGGTGGTGTCGGGGCCGCACTTCTCCGTTGGTAACCCGCTGAACAAGACACCGCGTGAACGGTGTATCAAGAGCAGCGACTACGACTGCTTGGATCTCACCACGTTGTCCGACGATTACGTTCCACGAACGAACTACGTCCCGGCATGCGACGAAGACGAGTACTCCCGGCGCACACCCAAGGTCCCGTGGGCGGAGGAAGACAACGGCACGCCGTTACCCGTGACGGGCTTCTATCGCGTCGTCAACAGGGAGATGGTCAACGCCTCTTGGTCGCGAACACTGAGCACTGCATTGATTCCAAGAGATGTCGCGAGCATTCACACGATCATCGGAACGGTCTTTCGGCGCCAGCTCGACTGCGTCGACTTCTTCGCCCTGTCCGCGTCGATCGTGCTCGATTTCTTCGTCAAGACCACCGGCACTGGCCACGTCAACACCTCGTTGCTCAATCGGTTGCCAATTCTCACCGAGGATTGTGCAGCATCGATCCGTAGCGCCCTCCGAGTAAGGGCGCTCGCGTTATCGTGTCTCACGACGCACTACCGGGATCTATGGGAGGAGGCATGTGCGGCCCCACTGACAGACGAACCAAAGCGCCGTCACATCGACGCATTCCGCGCTGACGCCTGGACAACCTCCGACCCTCGCCTACCCGCCACATTCTTCAACAAGCTAACGCCAAATTGGGGTCGCGATGTGGCCCTCCGCACGGACTACGCACGCCGTCAAGCATTGGTCGAGATCGACGTCCTCGTTGCCAAAGCACTCGACCTCACCCTCGACGAACTACTCACTATCTACCGCGTTCAGTTTCCAGTATTGCTCCAATACGAGGCCGACACCTACTACGATTTCAACGGCCGGATCGTATTCACGGCCTCCAAAGGTCTTCCCGGCGTCGGCTTGCCCCGCAAGGCCGTCAGCGGTGACACGTCGTACACCATCCACACACCGACCCAGCAAGCGAACGGCCTTGCTCTCGGTTGGGAGGATGTCGCCAACATCGACACCGGCACCATCACGCGCGAAGTGATCGACCGCTCGCAACCCTGCGGTCCCACTCGCCGCGCAATCGAATACGAGGCACCTTTCGTCGGGTGCGACAGAGTGCGCGATTACCGCAGTGCTTGGGAGGTCTTCTCACGATCCTCGCTTGGAGGCGACAACTGAACTATAGCCCGAGATTCGGGGCATCGCCGGGTGCGCTGGCGTGTTGCGTTTGTAGGTTCGTGCCTAATCCGCACAGTCTCCACCCACGCCAGGGGAAAGAAGGATGCCGTCTTCGCGGCTAGCCATGCATAGAATGTGTGCGCCTCGGCGATGCCAGACGCCCCTAAGGTCATTAGGAAAAAAACACCCGACGCGGCGTAGACATACAGGAACGAGCCAGACATGGCAGCCGAAACTGCACGTTCGTCTCGCTTGAGCAGTTCGTGCGAATCGCTAGAGTGGGCCGACAGGCTTTAGGTAGCCTGACTACGATGGGTTGACTGGTGGCAGGGCGTCGGGCGCGTAGCAGCGCGACCCTAAGGCCAATAGCTGAACGGCTCCTCGATGCGGTTGGTGTTACCGAGCCGCCCGTACGGATTGTGGCCATTGCAGAGTGGCTGGGTGCTACTGTTCGATACGCTCCACACAAGGGGGAGCTGGCCGGTATGCTAATCCGGGACGACGCAGAACGCGGGATCGTGATCGGCGTTAACTCGCTGCACCGCCCGAACCGCCAGCGCTTCACCATCGCGCACGAATGCGGGCATCTTCTGCTGCACAAGGGCAAGCGGAGCTTCGTCGACCGGTCTTTCCGGATAGATCGGCGAGACGAAGTGTCGTCCCAAGCCACAGATGCGGAGGAAATTGAGGCGAACCGTTTCGCGGCCGAACTGCTCATGCCGCACCAGATGATCAAGGAGGATCTAATGGCGCGACGACCAGATATCGAAGACGAGGACGAACTTCGGGAGCTCGCCGATAAATATGGCGTGAGCCTCCAAGCGATGATGTTGCGGATCAGGACCGTTGTTGAAAACGCTTGGTTCTGACTTCAACACCGACACGACGCTGGCACCAGCAACGACACGAGCCGGACCTGACTCGACAGTAAGTTGAGACGGGGTGCCAAGCGAAGCGTTTGGCACGCGGGTTTAGGGTCTCGCCACATCCTCAGTTGGCTCGACCTGTTGCGGACGGTTCATCACCTTCCTAAGTCTGTAAGTGTCGCGCTTCCGTTTGCTTGCGACAAACGGGTAGATCGTCTTTTCGACTTCGAACGTCCGGGTGTCGCCCAACCTAAGGTCGTGCACGAGGTCAGCCACCGATTTGTGATAGCCAACCCGAAGTCTCTCACCTGTGTCTCGACGCTCTATTTCTATTCGGTTCCGAATGGAGAGCACGTTGACGGTGCCCAGAAACTGCTCTGTTGTGGTCTCTGGCTCACCGATCTCGTCAAGCAGAGCTCTGACTCTCGTGACCTCGGTCGGCCTGCCATCCCATCGATAGGTCTTGTCCGGAGCCCGCCACGCAAGTTCAACAGCTGCGTGCTCGGACTCCAATCGTGTCAGAAACGCGCCCAAAGACTTGCCCGCGCTGATACCGATTGCGTGCACACGATCGGCAAACGCTTCGATGTCCGACTCCAAGAGCTCGAACACGTCGCGTAGCGCAGACTCCAGGGCCGAAACGCCGGACAGATCCGGTGACGTATTGCCGAGAATCACTAGTTCGGTGCTCCCCAACTCCATTCCCGCTAGCCGGAGATCCAGATGCCGAATAAACTTCTGGTCTATACGCGACACGTCGCCTGCCCGATCCCAGAATCGCCAAGCCGACTGTTCCAGAACTGCATTGAGAGGCGTAACGAAGTTCGCGAGGACCCTCAACGGTAGCGTCCCGGTCCCCAAGTGGGCACCATGGAGCGTCAGTCGAACAACCTCGTGGGCCCTTTCCGCCTTGGCAAATCTAAGTCTCTTCTGCAGATCCGACCGCAGTTTCTTTGTGGACGACAGAAACAGCAAGTCTACGTTGGGCCTTTCGGAACCCACAACGGCACCTTCATCCTGCTCAACCATACCCAACACTCGTTCAAGCAGCGACTCGAGTTCGGCGATGTCATCCGGATAGTTCATAGCTTGATGAATGGAATGCCTTTGCGGTTCGCACTATCTGGATTGCGCGAGAACTGGTCCAGGAAGTACGCGCGCCTGGCGAGGTTGCTCGATTCGAACACGTACAGTTCAACTTGCCACCTTGAACGAACGTATGCGCGGTTCTCCTCATCGGAGAGGAAACGCAGGCGCTCAAGACTCTCGTCAGACAGCGCGCTCACGATCAATCTCGGAACGGACAATACCAGGTCGACGTCACCCGGCTCCGGCTTCTTCGTTGCGAACGAGCCATCGATCCATAGCTCGCCGTGCACACCGAGCCGTTCAAGTTCGCCGATGAACATCCGAAGCTGCACAGTCATACGTCGCCGGAGCGGCGTGTCGAATGCTGGACCCACGAACAGCTGCCCTAGGTCCCGAAGCTGGACCTCGCAAAGACCGGGAGGGAAGAGTGGCGGATAGGTCGGCTTGTGGTGTGCTGGCATGGTGCATGCACGCGTGAATCGGCACGTTCATTGACCCGTGGAGGGCATTGTCACGCAGACGACCGTCGGAGGATAGGGGTGCCAAAACGCCGGCTGGTCTTCTGCATGGCGGCTTGTCGTTGTCGTGATTGCGGACGATACACCCATAGAGTCTGGTAGGGGGCAATATCTATGGGGACATCCACGAACACGATCATTCTCGTTCCATCTGGCGTTCGCGAGGCCGGCATCCCAACTGTTCAACCGGTGGTACGCTATCCGACGACGAGTTGCGCTGACGGTCGCTGATGATGTTCGCTCATGACAATCGGCCTCGACCCTGCGCGGCGAGTTCAGTTCCTGACGAGATGTGCCATCGTCAAGCAGGAGCTTGACGTGATTGCGGCGCTCTAACGGTCCTCTACGGCAACCCCAGTTCACGACGATTGAATTGACGATGGCCGAAGAGCTAGACAACGATCCAGTTGAGGTCAGCCGGCCTTTCCGTCCTCGAGCCCGCGTGCTTCAACTGCTGGGCGATGAACTCATCGGCAGCCCTCGTCTTGCCGTGTTTGAGCTGGTCAAGAACGCCTACGACGCCGACGCAACCCGCGCGGTCGTTACACTCGATCTTCAGTCCGACGATCAGCCGACGATCACCGTTGAGGACGACGGCGAAGGGATGACTCTGGATGTCCTGCAGGATGTTTGGCTGGTCCCCGGCGACGACCATCGCCAGCGACAGCGTGCACGCGGTCAACGATCCCCCGTCCACCACCGGTTGCCTCTAGGAGAGAAAGGTCTCGGTCGGTTCGCTGTCCACAAGCTCGGCAACCAAATCAAGCTGACGACCCGCGCACAGGAGGCAAAGGAGTGCTTCGTCGAGATCGACTGGAATGAGCTGATCCAGAAGCCCTACTTGGACGAGGCACCAGTGACCATTCGCACGCGACCGCCGGAGGTGTTCGCGGACGGTCGCACTGGAACGCGAATCGAGGTTAGCGAGTTGCGCCCGCCTGCGTGGACGCGCGGCGAGGTCCGGCGCCTGTGCAACCAGATCACCTCAATCTGCTCGCCGTTCCAAGAACGCGGAGACTTTCTGGCGACGCTTCAAGTGCCGGGGAACGAGCACTGGATAGAGGATCTCCCAGATTTCGCCGCCATCATCGGCAGGTCCATTTGGAAGTTCTCGTTCCTGTTGGACCAAGGGAAATTCGACTGGAGCTACGAGTTCTTCGGCGTCTCCGGGTTGAATCTGGACTCCCGGACAGTGACGAAGGACGGCGACCGCTTGCAGCTCCCGACTGCCTCAGGCCGCCGCCGAAGGAAGGATAGGGTCGTAGCCGACGAAACCACGATCAAAGGCATCGGTCCCGTTCTGGGGGAGTTCTACGTCTACGACCGTGACCGGCCAGTATTGCAGAGGCTGGGCGATACGCGCCTTCTCGCCACATATTTGGACGAGTACGGTGGCATCCGCGTCTATCGGGACGGCATTCGCGTGTACAACTACGGTGAGCAGGGCGACGACTGGCTTGGCTTGGATCTGCGGCGCGTCAACGTTCCCACCCGGCGAATAAGCCGGAACATCATCCTCGGCGCCGTTCACCTGTCGCTTGATCAGTCTGATGCCATGATCGAGAAGACCAACCGCGAAGGTTTCGTCGAGAACGACGCCCTGGGTCGCCTCCGCCAGATTGTATTGGGCGCACTGGGCACCCTCGAGAGCGAACGGCAGACTGACAAGCAGCGGATTCGCCGGCTCACGGAACCTCCTAGCGACCCTGTGACAGATGGCTTGGAGACGCCGATCGCAGAACTGCGTAGGGAGCTTCAGCGCCACGAGCTAGGCGAGACGCTCGAACCCGTCGTGGCGCGAATCCAGCGGCAGTTTCGCGAAATGCAGGAGACCCTTCTGGCAGCGGGGATGTCCGGCCTCAACCTAGCCGTCGTGTTCCACGAGGTAGAGCGTGGCGTTCGCGTGCTTTACCAGGCAATCGTTGAGGGAAAGGATCTGGAAGCAGCAGCAATACAGGCGCAAGAGCTCATGCGGATTCTGGACGGGTTCGCGACCCTGCTCCGACGGGACAGCAAAAAGCAACATACCGCGCAACATCTCGTCAATCAGGCGCGGACGTTCAACCTGCTTCGCCTACGCCACCACAAGGTGCAGTTGGAGTGCCCACTGATGGAAGGCGACGGCGACTTCGAAGCCACTTTCTCCTTGAGCCTGGTGCTCGGCGCGCTCAACAACCTGATCGACAACGCCCTCTACTGGTTGCGAGTGCGGTGGCCTGATCCCGACCCGGGAGAGTCTCCTTTGCGGCGCCTTTACGTCGCTACGACGGACGACCTAGCAGACGGCCCGGCCATCCTAGTCGCAGACAACGGCGTCGGGTTCCAAGAGGACAGTCCGGCAGATGTCACGCGGCCGTTCTTCACCCGCAAACCGGACGGCATGGGGCTCGGCCTGTATTACGCCAACCTAGCAATGGAACTAAACGGTGGGCGTCTCGCCTTCCCGAAGCGCCAGGAGGTCGACGTCCCCGCAGTTTATGATGGCGCGATTGCGGCGCTAGTGTTTGGGCGGAAGACTTGATGGGACCGGCGCAGACAATCGTCATCGATGACGAACCGCACCACCTAGTCGGCTTGGCGGACACGCTGAATCGGCATGACATGCCGTGCCGCCAAATCCTCTTCAGCGGGAACATCGAGGGTGTGGACGCGTTCCCTGACGCCCGGTTGATATTTGCGGACCTGCACCTCGGAACGGGTGTGATCGGCTCCGACCACAGGACCGATTTCAGTACGATCGGCAGCCTGCTCGAGGGCGCAATCAAGCCCGTCGGCCGATACGGCATCGTGCTGTGGACACTCTATCCCGACCAAGCGCCCCGTTTGGAAGAGTTCCTCCGTGAACGGCTAGAGGGCGTCGAAAAGCCTGTCGGCGTTTGGCCACTGGCCAAGCCGCCACACCTTGACGAGGATCGTATTCGTGACGAGGGCAATCTAATCGACGAAATACGACGGGCCGTGGACCAGCTTGAAGTGCTCATCAACAAACCCGATGCAGCCGAGGTTGAGGCCACCCTAGCGAGACTCTTCAACCAACCGGAAGACGGACCAAACGAAACTCTCGCATCAAGCGTGCCGGGATTGGACGTGCGACTCGATGACTGGATGGACGAGGATCTCAGTAGCTTGGGCGCGACTCCAAGGGCGATTCTTCGCGGAGACGATGCTGGCAAACTGTTCTTGTTGCAGCGGGTCGTCCACTCGATCGCCACCCTACGCGCGGTCAGTCATCCGCATGTCGTCCGGGATGTCGTTAGGCACCGGATTGAGGACATGTACCGTCAGGGCGTGTCAATGGAATTGGTGGAAGGCCCCGATGTCGGTGAGGAGCGTACGGCTCCTGGACTGGCGCACTGGATGGACACCGAGAATCCGCTGTTCGGCCATTGCACACCACGCCAGTTTTTCGAGGCCGATCAGGTCGATGTGATGCGTCTGCGAGGTATTTCGGCTCGGCTCGACGCCGTCGACGACGGCGCTTTCACTTGAAGTTTGCGGTTCAGGGATTGTCGCTGACGACATTGGGGCCGCAGCCGTGGGTTCGAGCCGTCAGGCGTGAACACGCCAGTAACCCCTTGTGGTGGGATCAGTCCTCTTCTTCGCAACCGTCGTGTCCGAGTCACGATTCGAGGTTCAAGGCGGACGTTAACACCTTCCCTATCCTGTATTTCGCATGGGACAAGAACACAGCCTTGCTCGAGACGCGAGCGATCAAAGGCAGGCCAGATAGCAGCATGACTTCGGCATCCGGCTGGCGAACCTTTCGGATCGACGTGCGACTGGACCGGGTCGCGGACCTCCGGGGTCCTGCGGAGCGGCTGAAGGTCGAAACGACCGTGCAAGAACTGACCGGTGATTGGCGGGGTTACGGCTATAGGACGCCGGCGTCTCCGATTTCGTCTGTGCCGCCGGCGCCGACGCAACGTCTCGGCGCAGCACTCTACGCGAACACTTCATGCCAGGGGTTCCTTACGCCGTCGGCGAAGAACCCCTCGTATCCGAACCTAGTAGTCTTTCCCGACCGGGTGGCAGTGGACGTGGGCTCGCTCAAGATCGAGCCGGAATAGTTCGGCGATCCGTAAGTGATCGTACGACGCGCTCCATCACGGGTGGGCAGACGCCGTTGCCAAGTAGACGTATTTTGTCTCGACGAGTTCCTTCGGCGAGCTGAAAGTCGTCGCCAAAGCCCATCGCCCGCTTCAGTTCGGGCACTTGCAGCATCCTCATGGTCGGACCGTCGGCCCCATGTTCAACGAGGGCAAAACGATCCACGGTGGTGACGGTGCGAAGCGGGCGATCCAGGCGTTGCCACCCCCCGCTGCCGTCACTACCGTAGTAAACGAGCAGGAAACTCGCTTCGTCGCCGAGGGTGCGGAACCCGCGCTCTGCTCTCTGAATCGTGGCCTCGGCTCGGCGGGCAATTCTCAAGGGGGATGTCTTCCACGTACCCGGCTTGTCGAGGATTGACTTCGCAGACTTCCGGCGTCCAAGACGCTTTGCGAGCCCCTGGGCGGGCTGTCGTGCCTTATCGCCAACGAGGAAAAGCCGTCGGCGCTTCTGGGCAACGCCATAGTCGGATGCATCCAGCGTGTATTCCTTGAGTTGGTAGCCTAGCTCTTCAAGCCCGTGCTTGAGTTCCGGGTAGCGTGACCAGGGCCGCATGTAGACGACGTTCTCAATCACAAGCCAACGCGGTCCGAGTTCGCGTGCGTATTCGATGACCTGCATGGCCGTAGCCCGGCTGGCCTCGTCGCGAGGCGCGGAACCCTTGGCGCAGGTGTGGTTTCGACACTCCGGGGAGGCGAGCAGGATGTCGACTTCGCCGACCTTCTCCTTGAAGGTGGCGATGGCCACTTCCTCCAGTCGACCGGTGACAACATGGACATCCGGGAAGTTCGCTTTGTATGTCGCGGTTGCCGTGGCGCACATGTCGATGGCACCCACCATCTTTACGCCAGCCGATCTTGCGCCCGCGCTGCTGCCACCAGCGCCGCAGAAGATGTCGCAGCCACGGATCGGATGGTCTCGCATGGCCTGGATCATACTCGGCACTGCGTGCCTAGCGTTGGACCATTGTCATCGTTGGCCCCTGACACCGGCTCGAAATAGCCGCTAACGGGCGGAGATCCGGGGATCAGTGAGTGAAGTGGACAAGCTGAGTGACACAAGATGAACTACGGACTCCACGATCGGAATCCGCCTACCGCTCCGTCCGTCCGCCCGCTACACGCCGTAGCGTCTCCATAACACGGAATGCACCATGGCTTGGCTCGGCTCCCTTCGAGACGAACCCTGGCGGAACGTTCTCGAACGTCGCTCGCGCGGCTTTCAGCACGCTTTCAGCACGACTGCGTCCTTGACATCGGGATCGGTTGCCGCCTCCCGAAACGCCTGCAACGTGGTCAGGCGCCAAGTCCAGCGGCAGATCTAGAGTAAGACCCACCAATTGCTGCAAGCGTGTCATTGTGGTGTTGGCTGCTTTGAAGTTGAGCACACCCCATTCAGTACGTTCCTCCATGCTCGTATGACCCTCAGCAAAGAAGTCGCGATGCGCTCGCACTGCTCACGTAGCTGGTCGAGGTACTCGGCGGCTGCCACCCTTGCTGCCTCCATTTCACTGACGTCGTCACGTTACTTTGATCGACTGCGCGATGTCGAGCGGGGAATGGCGTCACGCGACAGTTGACGACGATACGTCGATTGCCATCAGTGATCGGACGAAAGGATGCTGACGCCAACAAGCAGCAGTCATCTAATGGGAGGCCGCGATCAAGTCTAGCTGGGAGTTGCAGCGACACGCGAACAACGCCGGTAGACTCGCCCCATGATCCCCTCCACAGTCTCCACCGAGGTCTCCACCGCGCTCGCTGACTTTCTCGCAACGGGGTTCGCACCCTCCAACCACGTCCTCGGCGCGGTAATGGACGAGTTTCTAGCCACCGGGGACAATCTAACCAAGGGCCCCCACCTGTCCATTGACCTGCCATTCCAGCTCGCGCCGGAAGGCGGCGAACCGTTTCCGACCATTCCCCTAGGCTTCGTGCCCTATCGTCACCAGCGAGCCGCTTTCGACCGGATCCCGCTTGGGCAATCTACCGTTGTCGCCACGGGCACGGGCTCTGGCAAGACCGAGTGCTTCCTGTACCCAATACTCGATCACTGCCATGCCCAAGCTGGGAACCCCGGCGTCAAGGCGATTCTGATCTATCCCATGAACGCGCTGGCATCGGACCAGTCGCGCCGAATCGCGGAGATCATCCATCGCACGCCCTCGCTCCAAGGCAAGGTCGTGGCGGGCCTCTACGTGGGCGAGACAGACGCGTCCGTTCGTGAGCGGATGGCGGCGGACCATCTCATCGAGAACCGCGAAGTGCTTCGCGAACGGCCGCCGGACATCTTGCTCACCAACTACAAGATGCTCGATCTGCTGCTGACGCGACCAGTCGATGCCCCCCTTTGGCGATACAACGTGCCCGGTACGTTGCGCTACCTCGTCGTGGACGAGCTGCATACGTTCGATGGCGCTCAAGGTACCGACCTTGCGTGTCTCATCCGCCGACTGCGCACCCGTCTTCAGGTCGACGACGCACTTATCTGCGTGGGCACTTCCGCCACCATTGGCGGCCAGGAGGATGAGCATCGAATCCTGCGCTACGCCACCAACGTCTTTCGGCAACCGTTCACGCCCGGTTCAGTGGTCGGCGAAATACGCCAAGGAATCGACGAATTCCTAAGCGACGCCATCATCAGTGCGCACCTCGCGCCCTCTCCCGATCTGGCGGAGCGTGTCGACCCCGCGCGCTACGGATCTCTCGAAGACTACGTCACGGCCCAGCACGCGGTGTTCTTTGGGCGCCCATTGGACAGGCAGTTTGAGTCCGAGGAGTGGCGCGTCGAGCTTGGGGAAAGGCTTCGCGAACACGCCTCTTTCGTGAATCTCCTGCGCGTCCTCGATGGTTCGACGCCTACCCCTGTCGTAGCCGTGCTTGACCGCCTGCAACGCAGCCTCCCGTTGTCTGGTACGCGCGATTCGATGAACCTGCTCAATGCTCTGTGCGCGCTCATCTCGTTGGCTCGAGAACGGCTGGTCACCGGGTCGGGGACCTCGGTGCAACCGTTCCTTAACGTGAAGTTGCACCTGTGGGTGCGAGAGCTGCGGCGCATGGTTTGCAGTGTGTTGGAGGATCCGGGGCGGACCAATGGCACCGTGAACGAAGGTGCGGAGGGGAACGCCGGACCCGCTGTGACGACCAACGTCCAGCAGGTTCGAGACCCCGAGGGCGCCGGCCCCCATCCTCTGTTACCAAGGGAGGGTGCACCACGGCGGCTGCGGTACTCGGACGACCTGGGTGCCGACGTGGACGACATCCATCTGCCCCTCGTCCAGTGCCGCGAATGCCACGCAACCGCGTGGGGATGCGTGAAGCACGCCGCCGAGATTTGCGTCAGCCAGGACCTCCGCGTCTTCTACAACCGCTTCTTCCTCCGCGACATCGACGTCAACTACCTGTTCCCCCTAGGTCCGGGCGAAGAGCCACCACACAACGCGGATGGCGCCGAATACAAAATCTGCGGTGGTTGCGGGTATCTGGCAGCGCCCGACGCTGGAACCTGTCCGAGCTGCGGTCAGGGCCGCATGGCACGCGTGTTCCTCCCAAACGCTGTCGTGTCGCGGCGACGCGACGGTCAGACGCGTCGGGAGCTGAGCCGCGACTGCCCGTATTGCGGTGCCCGAGAGGCACTCATCATCCTCGGCGCACGCGCTTCCAGCCTCCTGAGCACGGCGCTCGCCCAGCTCTTCGCCTCGCGTCACAACGACGACCACAAGGTCATCGCCTTTTCCGACAACGTTCAGGATGCTGCCCATCGTGGGTCGTTCTTCGCCGCGAGAACGTGGCGCAACAGCATTCGGGCGGCTGTCGCCCAGGTGATCGCAGAAAACGATGGCATCTCGCTTGCCCGTTTGCCTGACGAGGTTGTGTCCTGGTGGGGCGACGTGAATCTCAATCCGGGAGCATTCGACGACGAACGCTTCATCAGCGAGTTCATCGCGCCCGACCGTTTGTGGCTGCGGGACTTCGAGTCGCTGCGAGAACACGGCGAGCTCCCGGTGGATTCGAACCTCTTGTCGTTGGTGCAACGGCGCGTTCGTTGGGACTCGCTGGCCGAACTAACGTTCGGCTCCGCTGTCGGACGGACTCTGGAGCGGACGCAAACTGCTGCGGTTGGGTTTGATCGCACAGCCTTCGAGCAAGCTTGCGACACGGCGGTCGTTCGGCTTCGCGAGAGCTTCGGCGAACTCCGGGATCTTGACGACATCCACGTCAGGAGTCTGGTGTTGGGGATTCTGCGACGCATGAAGGACCGCGGCGCCGTGGAGAGTCCGATGTTCGACAGGTATCTCCGCGAAGGCGGGAATCCGTTCGTCTTGCGCGCGAACATTGCGCTGCAGGACTTCGGACCGCGTTCAGCTCTGCCCATATTCCCCGCCCCTGAACGGGATGGCGACGGCGTAGAGGCGATTGTGGGGCGTCGTCGCAGATCCTGGTACCAAGCTTGGGCGGAAAAGGTGCTGACGCCCGTGAACGTGCTGGCTGCAACCCAGAACGCTGGAGACGTGTTGCGAGTAACGATGGACGTGTTGGTAGCCGCCGGGTTAGTGCGCACGTTGCCGACTCGCCGCACCAAGGTATGGGCGCTTGATCCCGAGCGGCTGTACGTCACAACGGACACGGCGGTTGTGCGAAGTGAAAACTCGCAACGTGCATTAGTCGTTCCAACTGACGAACCAGACTTGTGGCTAGGCGTGCCTTGTCTTGACGTTGGGGCACAGGACCGCTACGCGACTCAGGAACCCGGGGAACCAACGTGGGCGGGGCGTCTCTATCGGGACTCCGAGATCCGCCGGATCGTCTCGGCCGAACACACCGCGTTGGTGCCCCGCGAAGAACGCGACCGACTGCAGGAGCGTTTCGCGGCATCGGACGCCAAGCCCTGGGAGCCGAACCTGTTGTCCGCCACGCCGACCCTGGAACTCGGCGTCGACATCGGGGACCTGTCCACAGTGGTGATGTGCTCCGTGCCTCCCGCGCCCGTGAACTACGTCCAGCGAACCGGTCGAGCCGGCCGGCGCGACGGCAATTCCCTGACGATGACCGTCGCCACGGGCCAGCCGCACGACCTCTACTACTACGCGGATCCCCAGGAAATGCTTGGCAGCCGAGTCGATCCGCCCGGCATCTTCCTGAATGCGCCTGCCGTACTGGAGCGACAGCTAACCGCATTCTGTCTGGACTGCTGGGTGGCGAGCGGTGTCGACGAGAACGCCGTGCCGCCGAGAATACGCCCGGTGCTGGACAACGTTGAGAAGGGAAACTCGGAGGGTTTCCCATATCCGTTGTTCGACTACATCGCCGAACACGGTGAGGGTATTCTGGCGCGGTTCCTCGCCGCGTTCGAGCCGCGTTCCGACGTGGAAGACGGCTTGGACGAGTCGTCACGCGACTACCTGGCCGGGTTCCTGCATGGTGCGGGCTCAGAGGGCTCGCTGCGCCTGCGCATCTTGACACGCCTAAGCGAAGTGGCGGCAGATCGGCGGTCACTCCGTAACGAAGTTGAGGCACTCGGTCGCCATATCAGGGCGCTTCGACGAGGCCCGACCGACGAGGCAAGCATTGACCGCCTCGGGCAGCTAACGAAGGAACGCGTGGCGTTGCAGCGTCTGCTCCGCGACATCAACGCACGCGAGACCTTCGGCTTTCTCACCGACGAAGGTCTGCTTCCCAACTACGCCTTCCCCGAGCAGGGCGTGACGCTGAACTCGGTGATCTTCCGGCGCCGTCAGAACGATGAAGGCGAGACCGAAGACGATGCGGTTGCCTACGACTACGTTCGCCCCGCCGTTGCTGCCCTCGGCGAGTTCGCCCCGGAAAACGAGTTCTACGCGGGCGGGCGGCGGGTCACGATTCAACGTATAGACACGCGCGTTTCGCCCATTGAGCGCTGGCGGCTGTGCCGGTCATGTGCCCATTGCGAGAACATCGATGCGGGCGACCACCACAGTGCATGTCCGGCCTGCGGCGACGACATGTGGGGCGATGCGGGCCAAGTCCGGGAGATGTTGAGGCTGCGGTTGGTCTACGCCGCCACGCCTGATCGGTCTAGCCGGATCATGGATGAACGCGATGATCGCGAGCCGCTCTTCTACACGCGTCAACTGGTGGCAAGCTTCGACCCGGCAACCGTCACCCGTGCGTTCGCGTTGGAGAATCCCGACCGACCGTTCGGATTCGAGTACGTTCCTTCGGCCACGTTCCGCGAGATCAATTTCGGGCGTATCGACGAGCAGTCGTCGGCCACGACTTTCGCCGGCGAGACCATGCCTCGCAAGGGTTTCTCGATTTGTCGCCGGTGTGGGGGCGTCCAACAACAGGATGGGACAGTGCAGCACACGTCCATTTGCAGCGCTGGCGGCGACGAGGACATCGTCGATTGCCTGTACCTGTACCGGGAGTTCAAGTCCGAAGCCGTGCGGATGCTCATCCCGCCGCCAAGCTCAATGGATGTCGAGCGGCATCTCAGTTCGTTCATCGCCGCGCTGGAGCTGGGGTTGCGAAAGCAGTTCGCCGGTGCCGTAGACCATCTGCGCGTGATGACCTGCAAGTTCCCTGCATCGGAGTCCGGTGCGGATCTGACGTTCCTGATGCTCTACGACACGGTGCCCGGAGGGACCGGGTACGTGAAGCAGATGATGAACAACCCCGGGAACGTCCTGAACATCTTTCGGCTGGCCCAGAAGGCGATACGCGATTGCGAATGCAATGCCGCCCCCGACAAGGACGGCTGCTATCGGTGCGTGTACGCCTACCGGCGCAGTTTCGAAATGGCCAGCACGTCGCGCAATACGGCGCTCGCCACGCTGAACATGATTCTCGAACAGGCTGAGGACCTAAAGGAGGTCGATGGCCTGCGCTCCGTGAAGGTGAATCCGTTCCTCGAGAGCGAGTTGGAGGCCCGATTCATCGAGGCTCTCGGCCGGATCAACGTCGACGGCAAACCGGTGCGCGTTCGCGAAGACATCGTGGGCGGGAAGCCGGGCTTTGTCCTGACCACCACGCATCTCACGTACTACATGGAGGCACAGCCGGAGTTTGGCGAATCCGCGGGCGTTGCCATTGCCAGCCGACCAGACTTCGTGATTCGTCCGGCACGGGAGTCGCCGGGTGAGCCTCCGATTGCTGTGTTCATGGACGGTTTCGAGTACCACCGCGACAAGACAGACGAGGACTCGGCCAAGCGTATGGCACTGGTACGCGCCGGATACTTGGTTTGGTCGCTGACGTGGCATGACCTGGAGGTCGCGCTTGGCAGGGGCGATGGTGCGAGCGACTTGCTCGGCGAGGCGTTCGCCCCGATGGGGAACTTGCAGAAGTTGCTTGATAGGCGTTGGGGCACAGAGCTCACTCGGTCGCGATTGGGCGAGCCGTCCCTGAAGCTGCTGGTTCGCTACCTGCAGAATCCAGACTTGCAGGTGTGGAAACAAGCGGTTTTCACGGAGCTTCTCCGGCTGTTCGACAGTGGCAAAATGACTAGCACTGAGTTGCGTACCTCTTTCTTCGAAGCTTCAAGGCAGCTACCCCTGGCGCTCCAGGAGGCGCTGGCTGAAATGCCAGAGGGTTGTGCGTTCGCTGGGCGCGGCGAGTGGCGTGGTACGCAGCCGGACTTCGTACAGCTCTATCTGGCGTTGCCACTCGCGGCAGTCCAGTCGCAGGAGCCAAACGAACTGACGATTGCGATGCACCTCGACGACTCGCTGCAGTCCCAACACGCGGAATACCGCCACGAGTGGAACGGCGTCTTGCGGCTCTACAACCTGCTGCAGTTCCTGCCCAATGCATGGTGGACGACTGCGCTGGGCGTGAAACGAGATGTCTATCCGGAATTCGCTCCGATGGAGCCCGGACCAGGAGTGTCGATCTCGACCGAGTGGACCGACGCGATTTCCCTCGCGGCAGCGGAGTTGCACCCGGCGTTGTACGAACTGGCCGGTCAGGGGATTTCGCCGCCGGAGGTCGGCTTTGAGCTCGCCAATTCGACTGGGCAAGTGATTGCCGAGGCGGAACTGGCGTGGGAGGCTAGGCTCGTGGCTGTACTGTTGGGCGATCAGGATCGAATCTCATTCGATGAGGCCGGATGGCACACGGTTGAAGCACGCGACCCGGAGTTGGCGTTACGTCTGCGCGAATTGCTGACGAAGGCTGAGCCATGACGGCACCGAAGATGGCTATGTCGGCGGATTTCCTAGCCGCCTTCGCCAAGCTGCCCTCGCAGCAGCAACGTGCGGTGCGAACCATGATTTCGCGGTTCGACCAGGACTCCCGGGGCACAGGTCTGAACTACGAGCGCATCGCAAACGCCAAGGACGCCAACATGCGCTCGCTGCGGATCGATGGCAACTACCGTGCGATCGTGCTGAAACCCGAGAAAGGCGACATCCACATGCTGTTGTGGGCGGACAAACATGATGACGCCTACGATTGGGCCACGCGCCACGTGTGCACCATCAACGAGGAGACCGGTGCGTTGCAGGTCTATCAGCCCCGGCTTGTCGCGGACCAATCTGTTGATGACGACGCGACCGGGAGCTTAGAGCAAGAACAGCAAGGCGATTCGGGTGACTCGGTCTTCGGCGATCTCAAGCTTCGCGAATTGGTGCGCCTCGGTGTACCTGCGGAGATGGTTGGCGAGGTTCTCGACATCAGTACGGAGGATGCCCTCGAGGACCTTGCACCGCGCCTGCCCGGCGAAGCCTACGACTCCCTATTTCTCTACATGGCGGGCGACTCCTACGAGGACATCGTCCTTGAGCGCGAGGCACCCCAGAAGGCCGTGGATACCGCAGACTTCGAGGCCGCGCTTGGCCGCGACGACTCCCGCGCTCGGTTCGTCGTCATCGAGGACGACCTAGAACTCGAAGAGATGTTCAACGCGCCGCTAGAACGCTGGCGTGTCTTCCTTCACCCCTCACAACGGCGGCTCGTGGAGCGTCACTGGAACGGGCCCGTGCGCGTGCTGGGGGGTGCCGGAACGGGAAAGACAGTCGTTGCCATGCACCGCGCTCGTTGGCTGGCCAAGGCGCTGGAACCCGGCCAACGCATCCTCTTCACCACGTTCACCCGGAACCTCGCCGCCGACATCCGGAACAACCTGCGGGCGATCTGTTCGCCCGAAGAGATGGAGCGAGTCGAAGTCACGAACCTCGATCAGTGGGTACACGGCTTCTTGCGCGGCAAACGTTACCGTTTCCGGTTGTCGTTCGGTCGAGACCGTGAAGCATGGCGCGAGGCCTTAACGGAGAGACCAAGTGACGCAACGTTCTCCAATGCCTTCTACAGCGACGAGTGGGAACAGGTCATCCAAGCCAACGGCATCACCACCCGGGAGGAGTATCTGCGCGTTCGTCGAACGGGTCGTGGCACAAGACTGAACCGGGCCACGCGAGTCGCCATATGGGGCGTGTTCGAGGAATACCGGGCCCAGCTTGCGGAACGCGGGATCATGGAGGTCGCAGATTGCTACCGCGCCGCAACAGCATTGGTGGAGGACGACCGCACCGGGGCGAACTTCGCAGCGGTGATCGTTGATGAAGCCCAAGACATGATCGCACCAGCTTGGCGGCTGCTTCGGGCCATCGCACCGGAGGGGCGAAACGATCTATTCATCGTCGGCGATGCCCACCAGCGCATCTACTCGCGCCATCGCGTCGTCCTAGGACGCCTGGGCGTCGAGATTCGGGGACGCGCTCGCAAGCTTCGTCTGAACTACCGCACAACCGAGGAAACGCGGCGTTGGGCCGCGAACTTGCTGGGGGGGCGTTCAATCGACGATCTGGATGGCGGTTCCGACGACAATACCCGGATCCGATCCGCCGCCAACGGGCCGGAACCGCGGCTGGAGCACTTCGCCGATCGGGAAGGACAAACCACCTGGATCATTCGTTATCTCACGGATTTGGAGGACCGCGACGAGCCACTACGCGGGGTGTGCGTTGTTGCGCGTACCCGAGAGGAACGCGATGCGATTGCGGAGGAGTTGGAAGACGCCGAACTACAAGTGGAGGTGTTGGAAGCCGACTCGCCTGATGAGACCTCGGTGGGTGCCCGTCTTGCGACCATGCACCGCGTCAAGGGTCTGGAGTTCGATCACATGGTCATTGCCAGCGTGAACAAGGGCATCGTGCCTCTTCCCGCCGCCGCATATGCAGTGGACTGGTCCGAACGCGTAGCTGCGGAGACCGCGGAACGTGCTTTGTTGTATGTGGCTGCTACGCGTGCGAAGAAGGAGTTGGCTGTAATGAGCTTCGGCGAACCGAGCCCGTTCATCAACTAGGGACGGCGTTCCCGCTATGCGACCATCCGCATAACTTCACGGTGGTCAAACTCCACCCCCTCCACAAGCTGCTTGGCGTCTGCATACGACTTCTCAATACGTTCCTTGTTCTTTGCAATGAAGGCTTCTGCCACACCCGCCACAAGGGCGATCTCTACAAACTTCACGAGCGGCAAGAAATGTTCGTTATCCAAATGTTCCACTATCTTGCGGAACTGATCGAACAAGAAACGAAAGCCCTTCAGCTTGATCCCGACAATGCGATCTTCATAAGGGTGGTAGAGCACCGTCAGAAAAGGGTCTACCCTATCGGCCCGATATGAGCAATCCTCGCGAAGGTACAGAAGAAAGTCCATCGCATGATAGTACTTGGCAACAGGCTTGAACTCGCCTGCTACCCTATCCTCGACACCAGCTGTTTCGAGCAGATCTTGCACAAAATCCGTCACGTTCGCCTCCTCAAGTCACCAAATCCGTTCGGAGTACCGGTCGGCATGATCCTTTGGCAGATCGCCGTCCGCGAGAATCCATTCCCAATAGAGAACGTTACCTGACACGCATCCCTTGGCCTCACCATAGAACTCCACATAGACAGCAAAAACGGAATTCGTCGGAGTCGACTCGGGAATGGGATAGCCTCCATGCTTGTGAGGGAACGTGAAGTTGAAACTCGGCTTCTTGATGTATGCAAATATCTCTTCATCTTCGCGGTCCTCGAAACTCCGCGGGCGTTGAACGCCTCGAAACAAGGCATGAGCATCGATCAGCCCGGTCCCATTAGGAGTGGCCCCGTGAATGAGGCCCCAATACTCGCCAATCTTGCTGTTGACACGCCCGTCCTCCAAGTTGCGGAGGACCTCGGACGAAACCTCAAGCTGAACCTCAGTCTCACAGCGACCCTTCGCCCACACCAAGTTTGGCTTGTCAGGATCGTTGCTGCGTGACATCCGGTCCTCATCGGCACCTACCATAACCGTAGCTCGTGCTACGGAGAGACTCCTCCTAGTGTACCCAAAGTGCGAACTCGGGTCGAAGTCAGCATTGCGAGCCTAGTCAAGCAAACCCGTGCTGCCGGGCGTGGTACGGACCGTCCATCCGCTGCGTCGTCTTGTATAGCTCGTACCGCCCGTCGCCTGCGCCCAGCTTCACGCTGGCCAGCAATTGTTGCTGGTCGGCCTCCGGCATGGGTTCGAAGCTGCGCGCCGTCGCGACGTTTTGGCGTAGTTCCTCCATCGACATCATGCCGACCACGATCGTTGAGACGGGTTGACTCAAAGCGTAACGGATACAGGTATCGGCGCTGATCCCCGCCTGGCCGGTGATGACGCCGCCGCCCAGGGTCTTCATGCCGATCACACCGATGCCGCGCTCCAAACAGATGGGAACGATCTCCTGGCCGAAGCTGCGGAACTGGGCGTCCATCATGTTGATCGGCAGCTGTACCGTCTCCCAGTCGAAGGGCTTGTCCAGCATGGCCCGGTGGATGCGCGGGTCGCGGTGGCCGGTGAAGCCGACGTGGCGGATCTTGCCTGCCTCCTTCGCCTCGATGGCGGCGCGGATGCCGTCCTGTTCGAAGACCCAGTCCGGGTCGTTGTCGTAGACGATCTCGTGGAACTGCCAAAGATCCAGGTAGTCGGTCTTCAAGCGCTTGAGGCTCTCGTCGATGCAGCGCATGGCGCCCTCATAGTCGCGGTCGCAGCCCTTGGTCATGAGGAAAACCTTGTCGCGCTTCGAGGGCGACGCCAGCGCCTTGCCCATGACGACCTCGCTGCCACCGTCGTGGTAGTCCCAGGCGTTGTCGAAGAAGGTCAGTCCCTCGTCGATGGCGGCGTGCATGATCCGGATGGCCTCGGCCTCGTTCTGGGCGGCTGCGGCCCCGATGTGCCACCCACCGAGGCAAAGCACAGAGACCTGCTCGCCGGTCCGGCCGAGGGGTCGCATCGGCATGCCCGTCTCTTCCGCCCTCGAGGTGCGGGCGACAAGCTGTGCGCCCAGGGCCAGCGCCGCCGCTCCCCCTCACCGAGTTGGATACGAACTCTCGCCGCGAAACTTCGCCTTCTTTGTTCGTCGCCATAGACCCCCCAGACTCAGCGTCAACTAGCTCGCCACGGTCTGCATGTTAGACGACGCGTGCGCCGGTCGGCCAATCGTCGCCCGGTACGTTCGAATCGAAACGCCTCAATGGCTGAACGTGGGAATTCCTCGCTTCTCTCTGTAGGAAATCCGCTATGCCCAGTGGATTCCCCTCTGCGATCCCCGATGATCGCCGACCTCGGGGATGCGTTGTCAGGTACCGACGCGCTAGTTGCGCAGATTGACCGACGGGACCTCGCAGTGTGCACCGACAACGTGGTGGTAGGATGGCGAGACCAAGACATCCCAAGAAGGACATCGAAGTCGCGCTTAGAGAGGCGGAGTCGGCGGGATGGACCGTCTCAAACTCGCCATCCGGGCACCGGTGGGGCTTGCTCCAATGCGGAGAAGCGAGTCGAGGAGGGTGCCAAGTCTCGGTGTGGTCGACCCCGCGCAACGCAACGAATCATGCCAACCATCTGCGGAGATTCGTCAAGCGCTGCCCGCATGACTGGGGTAGGTGACTATGGAGCATAGCGACGTGGCGAGCCATCGGTTCACAGTTGTAGTCGATGGTGTAGACCTGCAAGGCGACCAGGGGATCAACGCCCTGTTCTCTGTTGGTTGCGACGACGCGACGGCTGGTCGAGTCGATGGGATTCAATACCTCGAGTTCGACCGCGATGCCGTTACCTTGGACGCAGCGATTCAATCGGCAGTGACCGACTTGCGGCGTCTGGACGGCCTGGAGGTGGTCCGAATCTCGAGTCCGACCCCGTGGTCACGGGCGTCCGGTTAACGAAGCCACCAACGCGTTCGGCAACTCGCGCGTTTGACGCGACGCCGAACAATGCGGTCCGCCTCGGGAACCAACCGCAGACGCGCGCAGGCGAATGATGCGAAGAACCACAACAATCGTCGCCTGTCTCCTCTGGCCCGCGTTCGCGATCGCGCAACAGACTGGACACATCGAAGGGGCGGTGACCGTGCGCGATGGCCTGACGACCGCCGGAATCCGCGTCGTGGCGGAGAGCGACACGATGCCGAGGCCCAGGACAACAGTCACCGATGCCAACGGTCGCTATTCGCTTGCGCAGTTGCTTCCCGGGTCTTACCGGGTGACGTTCGAAGCATCCAACGGCGCAAAACACACGTTGACTGCCACGGTCCTGCTCGACCAAGCGACGGTGCTCAGTCTCGAACTGGATACCGCCTCAGATGCCGTCGAAGAGCTCGTCGTCGTCGGCAAACGCGTTGCCCACCGCGGCCAAGCGTCGATTGCCAACGCGATCAGTGGCAAGGCGTTGGGTTCCGTCCCGCTCGGCCCCAACTACCGCGACCTCGTGCGGCTCGCGCCCGGCGTTCAAGTGACCCAGGACCGGGCGCGTGGACCCGCCGCGGGTGGCAGCGGGCAGGACAACGTCTACCGCTTCGACGGCGTCGACGTGTCCCTGCCGATGTTCGGTACGCTGTCGGCGGAGCCCTCGAGCCACGACATCGACCAGCTCACCTTCGCACGGGGCGGTGCCAAGG
>JAPPKV010000466.1 GCA_028819775.1 Gammaproteobacteria bacterium
CCCGCGACGAGTCGCACTGCATCGACCTCGACCCCCTGGTCCTCTACCGCACCACCCCGGAAATCGACGAACCCGCCTGGGTTACAAGCGCCGGCTGATCGAACTGCGGGTACATACAACGGTGCCTCCGGGACGCCGTGGGCCTTTCCCGGCATTGCTGACCTGTGCTCGGACGCCGCGTTACGAACGGGCCGCTCAAGGCTCCCGGCTCCGGCCCGCTTCGGCTTGCAGACCGGCCCGCTTGACGCATGATAGTGTATACGGCTAATGTATACACCGACAATGATGACGAGAACCCAGATCTACCTGACCGATGAGCAGAGAGACAGCCTTGGGACCCGGTCGGCGAGAACCGGTCGCCCGATGAGCGAGTTGATTCGCGAGGCGCTGGACGAATATTTGCGACACCACGCGGACGAGCGGCGGCAACAAGTGCTTCGTACGGCCGCGGGCCTCTGGGCCGACCGGAACGATCTGTCGCGGTTGGACGCCGCGCGTGCCACTCTCGACCGAGGTTTCTCGCGATGAGAGACATTCTCCTGGACACTGATGTCGCGATCGACTACCTGCGTGGAGTACCGGTCGCGGTCGACTTCGTGCAGCGGCATGAGCAGGAGATCGCGCTGTCGGCGGTGACGGTTGCCGAGCTGTTTGCCGGTGTCAGGGCGGGGCAAGAGACCACGGAGCTGGAGGAGTTCATCCGCTTGTTTCCCGTGATCCCGGTCGACCTGGAAATCGCGAAGTCCGCCGGGCTTCATCGCCGCGACTTCGGCCCTTCCCACGGCACCGGCCTGGCCGATGGTATGCTGGCCGCGACCGCCGACCTTCACACGCTGGGATTGAAGACCTTGAACACGCGCCACTACCCGATGTTTCAGGGCCTGCGCGCGCCATACGTGCGACCGGCCAACCGCGCAAGCACGTAGCAGTCAGGCGACAGCGTGGTTGCTACTCAGCCGTGCCGGGTGACCAGTGGTAGATCTTTGCGAGCGTGCCGCCCATGAGCCCGGCACGTTCTGACTCGGAGAGCCAGTCGGTGACCCGGAAGGCCTCGACGCCCTGCTTGTAGGTCAGCAGGTTCGCCGCCCTGGTCCAGTCGGTGCCCCACATGCAGCGGCCCAAGCCGAACGCATCGAATATCCTGCCGAGAGGCTCCCGGATGTCCGGGTAGGGGAATGGCTGATGGGACAGCGTGCAGGCGCCGGAGATCTTGATCGCCACATGGTCGAGTTCCGCCAGCGACAGCACGTCGTCCAAGTCGGCAAACGGATTCGGTGGAGCGGGCGGCTCCGATGGTTGCGCCAGCCCCAGGTGGTCGACCACCAACTGGGTGTCGGGATTGCGGCGGGCCAGCTCCCGGAACAGGGGCAGTTGGCCCGAGCACATCACGTTCACGGGCACCCCGGCCCCGCCGCCGCCGGCGAGAATGCCATTGACCCCCGGGTGATCCGCCTCGTACGACCCGTAGGAGAGCATGACCCGGGCTCCCACCACGCCCGGCGTGGCGGTCCACTCCGCCATCTGCTCGTCGATCGCCTCCGACTCCGGATCGAACGGCCTGATCAGGCCGAAGCGCTGCGGGTGCTTGCGGTGAACCTCGACGGCATAGCCGGCATCGTAGCGGTACATCGAATAGGGCGAGACCAGCAGCGCCCCGTCGACGCCGACCGCGTCCATCGCCGCCACCATGTCGTCGCCGGTCACCTCCTCGGGACCCGCGAGCGTCCCCCGCCACGGCCGTTCCGGACGGTCCCGTTCGTAAGCATGTACCTGCGAGTCTATCGTCGGGATGCGAGTCGCCATCTTCACCCTCCTACACCGCCGGACGCTCAAGAAACACGTTCAGGGTAATCCTTCTTGGGGCACGGCGTGCCGCACTATTGGAGAACACGCCACGCCCGAGCGTCTCCTCAAGAAGTGGGATGACGGAACGCAGCCGCATCCCACCGTCAGCACCAGTCGCCAGAGCTTCCTTTAGAAGCCCAGCTCCTTCTTCAGGTCCTGGTCGAGCCACATGCGCGAGAACAACAGGGCGCGGTCCGTGTCGCCCGCCTCGCTCTCGCCGTTGAAGCCCTTGACCCACGGCCAGTGGGCACTGAAGTGCGGCACGCGCGCGCCCCAGATCACCCAGTGCCCGTCGACCGGCTTTTCGGACGAGGGCACTGGGTGTTGATCCAACATTCTCGCACGCACCGGAGACGCCGTCAAGTTCGCAAATGACCGGAGTGACCGGGAGGCCGGGTGCGATTCGAAACAGCGAACCTCCGCGCGCGTAGCGGGCCGACCGTGAGCCCTCACGGTCGCGGTTACTTTGCGCTCTCGCCAACGCCCGCGGGTGTAATACGGCAGGCTGAACATCCAGAAATCGCCTTGGAGAAGTCCGCGATCGAAACGACGATACAATCGGAGACATAGGGGCGCTGCCACGCCGTCTCGGTCTCCCGTGCGAGACGTGCGCGCAGCATGTCGGTCAGGTTCGCCAGCAGAACCGGCTGCATGGACAGGTGCTCCGTCCCGATCACCACCACGTAGCGCATGCGCTTCGTATCACGAGCCATCAGGTGCAGGAACCCGTAGGATGTGCGCGCCTTGGGAACGAGTTCCTGATGCGTCAGCTCCCTTGACTTCATCTTCCGGACAAACTGCTCGCGATTCGGCTCCGGCGCCCGCGCCGCCGATGGATCCTTGATCTCCACCAATACGAGCTCGTCATCACCTTCTACGATGAAGTCGACGGGAAGCACTCCCCTCGGGAACCTTGTCCCGGTCCGGTCGAACTGCTCAGCATTCCAGTCATCGCCGAACTCGAACTGCAGCTCTCCTTCGTCGAATGAGGTCATCGGCTGCGGCCTAGCGAGCGCTCGATCTCTCGGTCGTAGAGCGACATGAAGGCTTCCGCAATCGGGCTGTGCCGAAGTTCGAACGGCCGGTTGGCGGACTCGCAACTCAACTCGCCTTCCGAGTCGCGGTAGAGCGCGTGGAAGCGAACTTCGTCGCTGTCCTCAATGAGAAGCTCCAACTCCTTCAGGACTGCATAGTCATGGGTGGCCAGCAGGATCTGGACTCCTGCTCGTTGAAGCTGCAACAGAACGTCGACGACGACAGTAACGAGACCAGGGTTGAGATTCGCCTCCGGCTCGTCCCAGAACAGGACGGATCCGTTCGGTAGTGTACCGTTGCGAACCAGAAGCCAAAGAAGACCGAGCTTGCGCAGCCCTTCCGCGAGCAACATGAACTCGATCTTACCGTCACCGTTGTCGACGAAGAACTCCTCCCCATCAACCGATACGGTACCTCCGATCGCGTCCTCCAGACCTTTCTCAAGCCGTCTGAGGGAGTTATCCGGCTGCGCACGCAACGGCGGTAGATAAGCGCGGTCTATAATGTCCGAATGAGTCTCCTCGAAGTGGATCTCGCGTTGTTTGTAGAGCGACCGGAATCCGGGTGCATGAGAAAGCATTTCCTTGACCGGTATGAACGCACTCTTGATAGTGTCGCCGGGCCAATCAAGATTCGTAAAGGATCCCATCCCCCTGGTCTTGTTGGACACCGAAACACGAAATCTGCGGCCGCCACGCCAGACTTCAACAATCGCTTGCCGATCTTCACCTGGATGCTTGACCAGACGTTGAACGTCGTTTCGAGATGGCAGAAAAACCCGAGCAAGCTTGTCAAAGAAGTGCCACTCGGCACCGCCAACATTGGCGTCAGGTACGTTGAACTCGCAGGCCGCGTATGCAACCTTGAGGAGATGCGTCTTACCGGTCCCGTTGGCTCCAATAAACACGTTGATACCCGGACCGAGCGCCAAATCGAGTTGCTCGAACGCGGTGAACCGTTCGAGGAGAATACGAGTCAGCGGACCACGCTTTCGACTTTGCGCGGGGCAACTCTCCGAACGCTCAGTGCGCATATTCTTTGCTCCGCTCGAAGATCAAGGGCAGACCTCCAGACCTGTGCGTATCGACAGGCTCGCCGACTCCTTCGGCGCCGACTCCCATCGTGGAGACCGGTTGAGGTGGGTTGGCGTCGGCCCAGTCGATGCGAGATACCGGCGATCACACGGACCGCGCGAGTCGCATGCTGACAATATCATAACACATCAGCGAGCCGATGCAGCCACAAGGGCGCCGCGCCACACCGGCATCGCGTGGTTCAGGGTGGTGAGTCAGCGTTGGATGGTGACCAGG
>JAPPKV010000530.1 GCA_028819775.1 Gammaproteobacteria bacterium
CGAAGTTGGCGCTGGAGGTCCAGATCTTCGAGCCGTTGACGATGAAGTCGTCGCCGTCGTCCACGGCCTTGGTCGAGAGGCTCGCGAGGTCCGAGCCGGAGCCGGGTTCGCTGTAGCCCTGGCACCACCAGATGTCGCCGCGGACGATCTTCGGCAAGTGCTCCTGCTTCTGCTCCTCGGAGCCGAACTCCAGGAGCGCCGGACCGATCATGGAGAGCCCCATGCCGGTGTGGGCGGGACGCGCGCGGATACGGCGCATCTCTTCGCCCAAGACTCCTGCCTCGTCCTTGGTTAGCCCGCCGCCGCCAAATTCCTTGGGCCAAGTCGGCGCCGTCCAGCCCTTCTCGGCCATGCGGTCCAGCCAGAGCTTGACCTCCGGGTTCGGGTACGTCGCCCGGCGACCGCCACCGGTGCCTTCGCCGGGTCCCGCCGGCTGGCGGATCGTCGGTGGACAGTTGTCTTCCAGCCAATCCCGGACTTCCTCTCGAAAACTCATGCCTGCTGTTTCTCCTCTGCTGGTTCGACTTCCCGGCCCCTGACCACAACCTTGACGGGCCGTTGCAGGGTCTGCAAGTCCGCCAGTGGATCTCCGCGCACGAATAGTAGATCGGCGGACAGGCCTGCGCACAACGTACCGGTGATCTCGGCGAGATCGAGCGCCGCCGCGCACTCGCTCGTGGCGCACTTCAGGACTTCGATCGGCTCGAGTTCCGCTAGCCGCGCAAACACCGGTAGTGCTACGGCGAGATCCTGGTGACGAACATTGGGGATCCCGGCATCGGTCGAGGCGACCAGCCGGCACCCCGCCGCCTTCATTCCGCGCATGTTCTCCCGCACGCGAACGGCGAACTCCTCCGGGAAGCGGGCCCAACCCGTGTTGATGGTCGGGGACACCCACACGCCCCGGCGGGCGATCTCGGCGACGACCGCTGGATCGTACGGTTCGCGCTTGCCCTCGGCACCGATCCACGAACAGTGCTCGATGCTTCGCACGCCCGCATTGGCCGCATGGCGGATGCCCGGCGTGCCGTGGCAGTGTGCCGCAACGTCGTAACCGAACTCGTTCGCTGCGGCGACGATGGCCGTCGTCGTCGCCTGGTCGAACTGGGCATCCTTGGGTTGGCTGTCGGGCGTCTGCATTCCCCCGGTGGCCATCAGCTTGATGAGATCGACACCGCGGGCGTGCTGGCGCTCGATGACCGTTTTCGCCCCCTCAAGGTCTGCCGACTCGCCGCCCCAGAAGTGGCAGTGGCCCTTGACGGACGTAACGGGCTGACCGGCGCAAAGCAGGCGCGGGCCGAGGATCTCGCCGGCGTTGGTGCGATCCCGAAGTTCAAGCTCCAGCCAGTTGCCGCCACCCAGGTCGCGGGCGGTGGTGATGCCGTGTCGAACCATGGCCTCGGCACGGCGTTCCATCTTCTTGCGGATGACCCGTGGCTTCTGCGCCAACTGGTCCTTCAGCGATGCGATGGCCGGATCGAGGACCATGTGGACGTGGGCATCGATGAGCCCGGGGATCGCGGTCAGGCCGGCACAGTTCTCGCCGTGCCAGCCGTTCCCCAACCCGACGATCACGTCGCCTTCGACAGCAATGGAATCGAAAGGCGCGTAGTCGCCCGCAGTGCCGTCCCAGATACGCAGACGGGAATAGACCGTCATCTGCCCAACCGCCAACCGCGCCACATGTCCTCGCCCACGGGCGCATCCTCGGCGAAGCGCTTGGCATCCTTGAACCACTCGAACTGCCCGATGCGCTTGTGCTCCTCGGCTGAGAGGACTTCCCCATCCAACGTGAAATCGGCGAACACGGCCCAGCGGATGGAGTCGCCGAGATGAACGCCTGACGAATGGACCATGCGGCCGTGCCAGAAGATGACGTCGCCCTTGTCACCCGCGAACTCGACGGGTTCGATTTCGGCGACAACCCGTCTCACGGCGTCGCGGAAGTCGGGAAGCGGCGACCAGTTCGCCTCGAAACGATGCGCCCGGAACATGATCTTGTGGCTGCCCGGATAGACCGTGAAGCCGCCGCCTCGGGGCGGGACATCGTCGAGATACGCACAGGCGTTGAGCTGTTGGCAGACCTGGTCGGTATGCGGACCCAGCGGTCGGGTCAGCCTCCCCGGGTCGTCCGGATCGACTTCCCCTGCGTTGGGGAACACCGCATAGACGCCCCGCGTCCGTTCGCTCGGTCTGAGATCATCGCCGAGAATCGCCTGGGCGACCGCGCGGACCCGGGGGTGGTTTGGAACTACGTCCATCAGGAAGTCCGCATCGCCGAGATCGTGCAGCTTGACCGTGTGGCCGCCGTAGACGATGCGCTGCCGGCCCTGGTAGGGCCCGGAGTCATCCGGCCGCGGCATCGGTGCCCACTCGGGACTCGCCCATGTCGACGCGTCGTCGGGGGTCGGCGCCGTCGTCCCCTCCGCCATCGGCACCTGGTCTCCGAAATACGCCCACGTCTTGCCAAGCGCTTCCTCAACGGCCGTTTTGTCGATCAAGCGTTTCTTCACGAGGAATCCGTTGTCCACGAAGAAGCGAATCTCTTCGCTGGACACCGGCTCGCCGGGACGGGCCAAGTCCGGCGCCTCGAAGACAACGCTCGGCTTCTTCTCGATGGGTGACCGCTCTACGCCAGTCCTTGCCACCGTCAGTTCCATGGTGCCCCGACATCCCCGTCGCCATCCGGTTCCCGATTGTAGTGGATCGACACGCAAACTCGCGGCCTCCGGCGCCGAGGTATGCACCTGTCGGGCACCAAGAACCGGCGCACCTGCATGGTACGATCACGGCATTACGGGGAGGGACCATGCACGCGGCGTCGGCGGGTCGAATCGCGATTGCGCTCCTAGCCGGGGTCGGCGCGGCCTCGTCGTCCGCCGAATCGGTCACCGTCGTGTCCTGGGGCGGCTCCTACGCCAGGGCCTGCGAGGAGGCCTATCTCAAACCGTTCGCCGCCGAGACGGGCATCGAGGTCCTGCTGGAGGACTACAACGGAGGTCTCTCGGAGGTGCGCTCCCAGGTGGAGGCCGGCAGCGTTCACTGGGACATTGTCGACATCCAGTTTCCGGACCTGATCCGGGGTTGCGACGAAGGACTCTTCGAGACCCTCGATACCGCTCTGCTGGCACCTGGCGCCGACGGTTCGGCACCCGAAGACGACTTCTATCCGGACCTGATCAGCCGGTGCGGCATCGCCATGCTGTTCTTCTCCACTGTTGTCGCCTACAACCACGAACGGACGACGGGCGAAGTGCCGCGGTCGATCCAGGATTTCTTCGACCTCGAGGGCTTCCCCGGGCGGCGTGGCATGCGGCGCACGCCGCTGGCGAATCTCGAGTTCGCCCTGATGGCGGACGGCGTTCCGGCTTCGGAGATCTACGCCGTCCTCGACACCGCGAAAGGCGTCGAACGCGCATTCCGCAAACTCGACACCATCAAGGACCAGGTGGTGTGGTGGGAGGCGGGCGCGCAACCCCCGCAGATGCTCGCCGACGGCGAAGTGGTGATGTCCACGGCCTACAACGGCCGGATCTTCAACGCCCAGGTGCTTGAGAACCAGCCGTTCACGATCGTCTGGCACGGGCAGGTGCTCGAAATCAGCAACCTCGCGATCGTAGCCGGATCCGGCAATCTCGCCGCGGCACGACAACTCGTCGCGTACGCCTCCCGCCCCAGTTCGATGGCGGCCGTCAGCCGCTACATCGCCTACAGCCCCTCGCGCCGCTCCGCACAAGGGCTGGTCTCGACCCACCTCGCCACCGGTGTCGCCATGGGGCCGCACATGCCCAACTCACCGGAGAACACGAAGCTCTCCCTGCGCAGCGACTGGCAATGGTGGGCCGACAACGGCGACGAGATGAACGAACGGTTCGGCGCCTGGCTGTTGCGATGACGCGTCGTCGTCGAATGCGCCCGGTCGCGGGCACGCACTCGGGCCGCAATCCGCGGCGACCATCGCGGCGATCCAACCGAAGTTCGGGCCCCGTTCCCGTCGCGAGTCGTCAAACCAACCCCCTTTTGCCCCTTTTGCCACTCTAGGAGACAACGATGCCTGCCAACCTGCCTACCGACTACGAAGAGCGCGTCTACGCCGGCGTGCTCGGCAAGATCATCGGCGTCTACCTCGGGCGTCCGTTCGAGGGCTGGCCCAACGAGCGCATCGAGGAACGGCTCGGCGAGATCGACT
>JAPPKV010000279.1 GCA_028819775.1 Gammaproteobacteria bacterium
CCGAACAGCGTCAATTGCTGGAAGGTGATGATCATGCCGACCACCGTTCCGAGCAAACCCAGGAGCGGCGCGACGGCCGCGAAGACCTTGAGAATCCCCTGATAGCGCTCGAGTACCGGGGCTTCGCGCATTATGGCTTCGTCGAGCTTGAGCGCCAACGCCTCAAGATTTCCTGCACGGTGTTCCTCGTACACGCCTAGGATCCGACCCAATGGGTTGTCCCCGCTAGGCGTCGGATTTCGCAGTTGGGCGCGAATGCGGCGGTCTGCACTCTGCAGTACGACGAGACGCCACAGGGCAAGGAGCAACCCGACGACGCCCATGCCGATGATCGTGTATCCCACGTAGCCGCCCTGCCGGATACGCTCTACTAGATCGGGTGCGTGGGTCAGCATCTCGAGCAGCCGTCCCCGGGTCGGGTCGATCGCCATGCCCACCGTATCGGCCCCTGCATCTTCCAAGTCTTCGGCCATCGTGAGGAAGCGTCCTGGCGGCTGGCGCGGTAGTGTTTGGATCGCGCCGGAGTCAGGATCCCGGATCAGGAACTTTCCGTCGTGAACTAGATTGAAGGCACCTATCCGGACGACCTCGCCAAACGTTTTCCTGCCGGACGGGTCGGTGACTTCCGCGGCGAACCGAACGACCTGCCCGGACTCCGCCATCTCCTCGAGCAACATCAACTGCAGGCCGCGCAGATCCTGCAAACTCGGCAGTTCCTCCGCCTGCGCCACTCCCCGGGCCATGTCGACACGGTCGGGGTACTGCGCGGACACCAGGGAGTTCTGCACTTCTCCGACGGCATCGCCCGCCACGTCACGCACCACCCCAAACAATTCGCCGAAGTTGCCGATCCGGATTCGCAATCGCTCCGCAAACTCGGCCAGATCCGTTTCGTTCTGCTCGTATTGCCGGTTCAAGTCCGCGCTTCGACGTTGTTCCGCTCCCAATTCGCGGTCTACGGCTTCCAACATGCGTTGCCGTTCGTCCCTGGCCTCGCGGAAACGTTCGACTCGGGCCCGATTCAGACGCGAACCCTCCTCGGCCTCGACGCGGATGAACTCCAACAGTTGCAGCACCGTGTCGGGCTCCTCGGCGGGTGCCGCCGGCTCGATATCCTCCTGGGCGCTGGGCACGGCGGCCAGCAGCAGCATCGCAACTATTGCGCCAACCCTGCCCGTCATTCGCCTTCCCGCGGGGCGGCGATGGGCAGCGCGAGAATGTCTGGCGGCGCGAGGCCCTGGGCTATGCGTATTCCCAGTGTGACCGGACGCCGGAAGCCGCTGTCGAGGGTCCGCCATTGCCGCGTTCTCGTATCCCAATACCCCGTTTCTGCACGGTCGAGCGTCTGATAGGCAAGCAGCACCCGACCGACACGCAGGAAGTCCACCGTACGCGTCGCGCCCGCGATCTCGAGTTCCCCGGAATACGATTCGATGTTGCGGCCGACCGCGACTTCGTCCTGATAGGAGGCCATGACCTGTCGGTACTTCTCGGCAATCGTGACGTCGGCGCGGTCCATAAGCTCGCGCAACCGCTTCGTGTTGGCACGCCGCTGATCCAGGCGGAAAGGCATGTCGAGCGCGACGAACCGCTCCAGGTCGTCCACCATGTCCATCAGCAGCGGGACGATGCCCCGTTCCAGTTCGCCGAAGTCGTCGATCTGCCGCGAAAGGGACGCCTTCTCGCGGTCCTGATCGGCGATGGTGCGTTCCAGATTGTCGTTGTATTGGCGAGTTCCGTCGAGTTCGTGCAACCGAAGGCGATACTCGCCGACGGCTTCCAGCGTCTCGTCCGCGAGTTCGTCTATCTCGACCTGGGTCTGCCGCTCCGCCGCCGTGGCGTCCTTCTGCACATCGAGGATCTCGTCGACACGCTCGTCCGCCGCCCCGGCGCCGGCGCATGCCAGCAGGCTGAAGGCGATCGCAACGAGCCTCCGTGCGGAAGTGGATTGATCCACGAGCCCCACACATGTGTTGTTTGGACCCGGAAACGATAGCACCGCGCAATCTAGCCGTGCTAGGGAAGGAAAACGAGCGCTCCGAACGATGATTCCTCAACAGGCATGAGGTTTGCGAGTTCGTTGAACCCACGCAAGGACAACATCATCGACCTAGCCTCGGCCCAGCGCTCGAGTCGAAAGCGTATTGTCCAGGCGTTGTTCGACCGGCATGCCGACGCCCTTCGCCTGTTCCTGCGCGGGCGGTCTGTTGCTCCCGACGAGATCGAGGACCTGCTGCAGGAACTCTTCACCCGGCTCATGGGCGCACACCGGCTGGAAGAGAAGATGGCCGATTCGACCGGCAGCAGCCGCTCCTATCTGCTGACCATGGCCAACGGCCTGATGGTGGACCGCTGGCGCAGGGAGCAGGTGCGAAACGCCCATGCGGATGCAGTTCGGAACGACGACCAAGGCCACACGGATGAGCTCTCGCCGGAGCGGATCGTCGCCGCGCAACTGGAACTCGAAGCAATCAAGGCCGTCATCCTGGACATGCCCCTGAACTGGCGAGTGGCGCTGCTGCTCCAGCGCATGCGCAACATGAGCTACGAGGACATCGCCCTGCACATGGGGGTGCAGGTAAAGCAGGTCGACAACTACCTGGTGCGGGCGCTTCGGCGGCTAAGGAAAGCGCGACGCAAGATCGAGGCGGCGGGAGAGGGGCCGTGCTGAAGAACCTGCAGGAAATTATGAACGGCGGCGCCGAGCATGCGCTGCATCGCCTTTGGTCCGATCAGCTGACAGAACCAGAGGCCGCGGCGATCCAAGCACGGGCGGCGGGCGATCCGAAATACCGGGACGATCTGGACGGGCTGCTGGCGGTATTCGATTCGATCAAGGGTCTCGAGGGCGATCGCGCCGTTGAAGAGGTCACACGGGACTACCAGCGCCTGCTCCACAAGCGTCGTTCGAAAGTACGCGTTGCGCTGGGCACGGCCGCCGCGTTCCTAGTCGCCGTCAGCGCGACCCTGACCTATTTCTCGGTTTCCCGCGGACCGGACGACGGCCACCTGCAAAAACACTTCACCCGCGTCGGCGAGCAGCGGACGATAGAACTCGACGATGGCAGCGTGGTCACGCTCAATACCGCCGGCCAGTTGGTCGTCGACTACAGCGGGCCGATACGCCGGATCCTTCTGGAGCGAGGCGAGGCCTATTTCGAGGTGGCGGAAGTTCCGGATCGGCCGTTTACGGTCGATCTGGGCTTGCGGTCCGTCACCGCCGTCGGGACGGAATTCAATGTCCGCAAGGATCCGCAGCACTACCAGGTGGCGGTGATCGAGGGTGTCGTTTCCATCGGCGAGTTTGCGGACGGAGCGGTGCAGCACCGCCTGGAGGCCGGTTGGGTTGCCGAGGTGGATGTTCAACGCAACGAACTGGAGGCGTTTCGGCCGGAGTCCATGGACCGCTACGCGAGCTGGCGAAACGGGATGGTCAGCTTTTCCCGCGAGCCTCTGTACCAGGTTGTCCAGGAACTGAATCGCTATACCCGCAAGAAAATCCTGATCGAAGACACGGCGGTCATGGATTTGAGCGTCTACATCATCGTGAACATCCATGAGATCGATGCCGCGCTTGACGGCTTGGAAGGACTGCTGCCGATTGAAGTCACGCGGCACTACGACCGGATCGTGATTACCGGTTCGTCCGGAGATTGAAGAAGAACACAACCCTGGAGGGAGGACTATGAACAAAGGAATTCGGCATGCGAGTGTGCAGCTGCCGGCCCTGTTGTCGGTCGTGCTGGCGCTTGCGGCGACCGGTGCTTCTGCCAAGTCCGACAAGGTGCTCAATCTGAATATCGAGCCACAAGAGGCGGGTTCGGCATTGATGAAACTGGGGCGATCATCCGGCGTGCAGATCATGCTGGCGGAAGGGAATGGCAAGGAAACACTCGTCGAAGGGCTGCAAGGCGAGTACCGGTTCGATGAGGCCTTGGCGACCCTGTTGAGCGGCACCGGCCTTGCGTACGAGTTCGCCGCGGAGAACACGGTCGTGGTGCGCCGGGCACAGGAGTCCTCCGACGAACAGGGCGGCGGCGACGCGAACGCCGAAGTCGAAGAAGCCGAGGAAGAAGAGGAAGAGCCCGTCGAATTGGAGGCGCAACGGGTCACCGGTTCGCGGTTGAAAGGGGGCGATCCCACGGCCAATGTCATCAGCATAACCGCCGAGGACATGGCGCGGCG